>JAZUQM010000166.1:0-22098 GCA_045605705.1 Candidatus Scatosoma sp. | reverse complement strand
GAACGCCGCCCGCCTCGTTCAAGTCCTCCATATAGGTAGGACCTGCGGGTGCGAGGTGGCACAAGTTGGGCGTATGTTCGCTGATTACGTTGACTTCTTCCAAGTCGAAAGGCAAACCAAGCTCGTTGGCAATTGCAGGCAAATGCAGCATGCTGTTGGTCGAACAGCCCAGTGCCATGTCCGCAGTGATTGCGTTTTTGAGCGCGCCCGCCGTCATGATATCGCGGGGACGGATATTCTTTTTCACAAGCTCCATTACTTGCATACCTGCGTGTTTTGCAAGCTCGATACGAGCCGAGTACACCGCAGGAATCGTACCGTTGCCTTTTAAGCCCATGCCAAGCACTTCGGTCAAACAGTTCATAGAGTTTGCCGTATACATACCCGAACACGAACCGCAGGTAGGACAAACCTTTCTTTCAAACTCGGTAAGTTGCTCTTCTGTTATCTTACCTGCCGTGTACGCGCCTACCGCCTCGAACATGCTGGAGAGCGAACGTTTTTTGCCGTTCACTCTTCCCGCGAGCATAGGCCCGCCGCTAACGAATACGGTGGGGATATTGAGTCGCGCCGCCGCCATCAAAAGCCCGGGTACGTTCTTGTCGCAGTTGGGGATCATAACCAGCCCGTCAAACCCATGCGCGCGCACCATTGCCTCGGTGGAGTCCGCAATCAAATCGCGGGTTACGAGGGAATATTTCATACCCGTATGCCCCATGGCAATGCCGTCGCAAACGGTGATTGCAGGGAACATGATGGGCGTACCGCCCGCCATGGCTACGCCGAGCTTGACCGCGTCCGCGATTTTGTCGAGGTTGATATGTCCGGGAACAATTTCGTTATACGAACAAACCACCCCGATAAGCGGACGGGATTGCTCCTCGTCCGTCATACCGAGCGCGTGATAGAGCGATCTATGCGGCGCGTTTTGAAATCCGTCTACTATGGTTTCTTTAATCATAATAAATCCTTTTTATTGTGAATTGAAAGGCTGTGCCTTTCATGAATTGGCTTTCGCCGTGAATTGAACGCTATGCGTTCGTGAATTGCCGACTTTGTCGGCGTTATTGTAATATTTCCACAACGTCTTGCTTCGCAAGACAATTCACGTCCCGACAGGGACAATTCACCTAAGTTTCACGTGAACGAAGTGAACAATTCACTTTTAGTTGTTGATGAATTTTTCTTCGTCTGCCCAGCTATACAGCTTTCTAATATCCTTACCGACTACTTCTGCGGGGTGTTCAGCAGCAATCTTTCTCATTGCGTTGAAGTGTACTTGGCTTCCTGCGTCGGACATATCCAGCAAGAATTCCTTTGCAAACGTACCGTCTTGGATATCTTTAAGCACCTTCTTCATTGCTTTTTTGGTTTCTTCGGTGATAATCTTAGGTCCGGTGATATAGTCGCCGTATTCCGCGGTGTTGGAGATGGAATATCTCATGCCCTCGAAGCCGCTTTGATAGATAAGGTCAACGATAAGCTTCATTTCGTGGATACATTCAAAGTATGCGTTTCTAGGGTCGTAGCCAGCTTCTACCAAGGTTTCAAAACCAGCCTGCATAAGCGCGCAAACGCCGCCGCAAAGGACAGCCTGTTCGCCAAAGAGGTCGGTTTCCGTTTCCGTACGGAAGTTGGTTTCCAAAACGCCTGCTCTTGCGCCGCCGATACCTGCGGCATACGCAAGACCGATTTCAAGCGCGTCGCCCGTTGCGTCCTGCTCTACTGCGATAAGACAAGGCACGCCTTTGCCTACCTGATATTCACTGCGAACGGTGTGGCCGGGGCCCTTGGGCGCTACCATGATAACGTTGACGTTCTTGGGGGGCTTAATGCAGCCGAAGTGAATGTTGAAGCCGTGCGCAAACGCAAGCGTCTTGCCTTCGGTGAGGTTGGGTTCAATGCTTTCCTTGTAAAGCTTAGCTTGCTTTTCGTCGTTGATCAAAATCATGATAAGATCAGCCGCTTTTGCAGCCTCAGCAGCCGTCATAACCTTAACGCCCTGCTTTTCTGCCTTTTCCCAGCTCTTGCTGCCCTTGTAAAGACCTACGACTACGTCCACGCCCGAATCTTTAAGGTTGAGCGCGTGCGCGTGGCCCTGCGAACCGTAACCGATAATCGCTACCGTTTTACCGTTCAATTTGTTCAAATCGCAATCTGCTTGATAAAAAATTCTGTTTGCCATAATAGTTTTCCTTTCCTTTTATATGTTTTATTTTTTATTCGCTAAAAAGAGTTTTATTTCCGCGGTCGAGCGCTACGATACCCGTACGGCACATTTCCAAAATACCGAAGGGCTGCATGAGCTTGACAAACGCGTCGATTTTAGAGGGGCTGCCCGTAACCTCAATACACATACCGTCGGGCGCATAATCGATGACGCTTGCCCTAAATACGTCCACCGCCGTCATAATGTCGCTGCGGTTTTCCGATTTGTTGAGCACCTTGATGAGCATAAGCTCACGCTTGATGGGCTCTTCTTCAAGCACCTCGACCTTCTTTACCACCACGAGCTTTTTCAGCTGATTGATAAGCTGTTCCTTTACAAGGGAATCCCCGCTCATTGCAATCGTGATACGGGAATATTCAGGGTGTTCGGTTTCGCCTACCGTGAGGGCGTCGATATTAAAGCCCCTGCGGGTAAACATTGCCGTTACGCGGGTAAGTACGCCCGCCTTATTGTCTACGTACACCGCTATTACGAATTTTTGCTTTTCCATAGTCTTTGTCCGCCTTATTTGATTTTCGTAATGATATCGTCAATTGCGCCGCCGGGAGGGAGCATGGGAAGTACCAGCTCGTCCTTGTCGATACGCACGTCGATAACCGTGGGCTTATTGCTCTTGACTGCCTGTTCAAACGCCTTTTTGAATTCCACTTCCGTTTCCGCGAGGAAACCTTCTGCGCCGAAGGATTTCGCAAGGGCGACAAAATCGGTTTTTCTACCCAAAACGGTGTTAGAGTACCGTTTACCGAAGAACAAGGTTTGCCATTGACGAACCATACCCAAAACGCCGTTGTTCATGAGCACGATAACAACGGGGATTTTATAGGAAACCGCCGTTGCAAGCTCGTTAAGGTTCATACCAAAGCTGCCGTCGCCCGTAATCAAGACTACGGGGTCTTTGGTCGCTACGTACGCGCCGATTGCCGCGCCTAAGCCAAAGCCCATCGTACCCAAACCGCCGCTAGATACGAAACGGCGGGGTCTATCAAACGTTGCATACTGCGCCGCCCACATTTGGTGCTGACCTACGTCCGTTGCCGTAATGGTTGCCTCGGGTTTAAGCTCGTTTATAATATCGAAAACACGCTTGGGGGTGAGGGGCGCTTTTGCCGCCGCCGCAATCTCTTCCTCAAAGCCCTTTTCTTCCTTTTTCAGCTCGTCCACGCGCATAAGCCATGCGTTATTGTCCTGCGCCTCGCACTTATCTGCAATACGCTTAAACGCGTCTTCTACGTCGCCGACAAGACCAAGATGAACGCGGACGTTCTTATTGATTTCCGCGGAATCCACGTCAATTTGCAAAATTTTGCTCTTTTTCGCGAACTTGGAAACGTTGCCCGTCGCTCTATCCGAGAACCGCACGCCCACCGCAATAATGAGGTCTGCCTCGTTTTGCGCCATGGACGACGCGTAATGCCCGTGCATGCCTTGCATACCCAAAAATCTATCGCTTTCCTGCGGGATCGCCGAAAGCCCCATAAACGAGCAACCGATAACGCCGCCGATTTTCTTTGCGAACGCAACGATATCCTCGCCCAAGCCAAGCCCTGCCGCGCCGCCGCCTACGTAGATGTAAGGCTTCTTGCTCTCGTTCACGAGGGCTACGGCGTCCTCGATAAGCTTGTCCTTTACCTTAGGCAAGGGCAATTTCTCGCAAACGGGCTGCACCTCGTATTCATAGGTACTAACCTGCACGTCCTTAGGAATGTCGATAAGCACAGGCCCCGGTCTGCCCGATTTTGCGAGCGTGAACGCCTCGCGCACGGTATCCGCCAAGTCCGCGATATTGCTCACGAAATAGTTATGCTTGGTAATAGGCAGGGTTACGCCCGTGATGTCGATTTCTTGGAAGCTGTCCTTACCGATAAGCGAGTTCGGCACGTTACCCGTGATTGCCACCATGGGCACGGAGTCGAGCATAGCCGTCGCGATACCCGTAACGAGGTTGGTCGCGCCGGGACCGCTGGTTGCGATACAAACGCCGACCTTGCCCGTCGCGCGGGAATACCCGTCCGCGGCGTGGGACGCGCCCTGTTCGTGCGCGGTAAGTACGTGGTTGATTTGGTCTTTATATTCGTACAGTGCGTCGTAGATATTGATTACCTGTCCGCCGGGATAGCCGAATACGTCGGTTACCCCCTGTTCGATTAAGGTACGGATTAAAATTTGAGCACCCGTTAATTTCATATATGTTATTCTCTCCTTTTTTTGTAAAGTGAATTGAAAAGCGTTGCTTTTCGTGAATTGACGGCTACGCCGTCGTGAATTGGCTAACGCCGTGAATTGGCAACTGCGTTGCCGTTATTGTAATATTTCCACAACGTCTTGCGGAGCAAGACAATTCATGTCCCGACAGGGACAATTCACCAAAGTTTCACGTGAACGAAGTTCACAATTCATACTCCTATAACATCCTGTTTACGGCAGACACCAAAGCACTCACCGACGACGTCATAATATCGCTGTGGATACCTACGCCCCAGTACGGCTTGCCGTCCGCTACGATACATACGTAGGACGCCGCTTTTGCGGTGGATTTCTCTTCCAAGGCGTGTTCGACGTAGCTTTCCAAAACGTAGTCCTTGCCGATTGCTTTTTTGATTGCGTTGGATATACAGTCAAGCCTGCCGTTGCCCTCTACTTCCACCGTTTGGTTTTTGCCGAGGTATTCGATTTCCACCCTGCCAAGCACCTTGTCCGCGTCCTTTTCCTCGTACGACGCGCTAACGACGCGGAGCTTATCCGTAAGATTTACGAAATCCCTAAGGAAAATGTCGTGCACTTCGTCAGGGGAAAGCTCTTTATGCGCATGGTCGGAAATGCTCTTGACGTGATAGCCGAATACTTCGCGCATCTTCGCGGGCAATACCAGCTTAAACTGCGTTTCGAGGATATACCCGATACCACCCTTTCCCGATTGAGAATTGATACGGATAACGTCCGCCTCGTACACTCTGCCGACGTCGGCAGGGTCGATGGGAAGATAGGGTACCGTCCACGATTTCGCGTCCCGCTCCACGCGGTATTTCATGCCCTTTGCAATCGCGTCTTGGTGGGAGCCAGAGAACGCCGCAAATACCAACGCGCCGCTGTACGGCTGGCGTTCGCTTACCTTCATTCTCGTTACCCTCTCGTACACCGAAGTGATTGCGGGCAAATCGGAGAAATCCAACTCGGGGTCAACCCCTTGCGAATACATGTTCAACGCCAGCGTGATAATATCGACGTTGCCCGTTCTTTCGCCGTTGCCAAAGAGCGTACCCTCTATTCTATCGCCGCCTGCAAGCAAGCCCATTTCGCTGTCCGCCACAGCGCAACCTCTATCGTTATGAGGGTGCAGGGATACGATAACGTTCTCTCTATAATGCAAGTTTTTGCACATGTACTCCACTTGATTTGCGTAAACGTGAGGCATGGAATGGGATACCGTTACAGGCAGGTTGATAATCGCTTTATCATCCGCCGTGGGCTGCCAAATATCCAGCACCGCGTTGCAAATTTCCGCCGCGAACTCGGGCTCAGTACCCGTAAAGCTTTCAGGGGAGTATTCAAAGGTAATCTTCCCTTCCGCTTTTTCACGGTACTCTTTACAAAGCTTTGCCCCGAAAATAGCGATATCGACGATTTCCTTTTTCTCGCGCTTGAATACCTGCTGTCTTTGCGCCACGGACGTGGAATTGTACAAATGCACGATCGCTTTTTTTGCGCCCTTTAACGCCTCGAAGGTTTTTGCGATAATATGCTCCCGCGATTGCGTAAGCACTTGAATGGTTACGTCGTCGGGAATGAGGTTTTCCTCAATAAGCTTACGGCAAAATTCATATTCCGTTTCGCTCGACGCGGGAAAGCCGATTTCAATTTCCTTAAAGCCCACTTTGCAAAGCAGCTTGAAAAATTCCAGCTTTTCCTCTAAGCTCATGGGTACGATAAGCGCTTGGTTGCCGTCGCGTAAATCCACGCTGCACCAAATCGGCGGTTTTTCAATGCAGGACTTTTTCGTCCAGTCCATTGTAACGCCCTGCGGCTCAAAATATTGTTTTACGTATTTTTTACTGTTCTTCATATACTCTCTCAATTATTTAATCGGGTAGACCCAACCAAACGTGTCCTCTTTTTTGCCCCACTGAATCCCCGTAAGCAGGTCGTAGAGCTTTTTGGTAACCTTACCGATTTTGCCCTCGCCGACGGTGTATTCCTTATTGCCGTAGGCAAACTTACCGATGGGAGATACGACCGCCGCCGTACCGCAGCCCCAAGCCTCTTCCAGCTTGCCCCATTCCAGCGCCTCTAAAAGCTCGTCAACAGAAAGCAATCTCTCGCTTACTTTATAGCCCATAGATTTGAGTGCCTCGATACAGCTCATTCTCGTAATACCGGGCAAAATCGAGCCTGTGAGCATGGGGGTTACAATTTCCCCGTCGATTTTGAACATGACGTTCATTGCGCCCACTTCTTCGATATACTTTCTCTCCACGCCGTCCAGCCAAAGCACCTGCGAATAGCCTTTCTTCGCCGCTCTTTCGCCCGCGCGCGTGCTCGCCGCGTAATTGCCGCCGCACTTAGCATAGCCCGTGCCCCCTCTAACCGTACGCACGTCCTCGCTTTCAATCATAATGCTTACGGGGTTGATACCCTCGGCATAGTAGCTGCCGCTAGGAGAGGCAATCAGCATAAAGGTCGCGTTTTTAACCGCGTGAACGCCTAACGCCTCGTCGTTGCCGAACATAAACGGACGGAGATATAACGAAGTCCCAAAGGATTTGGGTACCCATCTTTCTTCCAGCTTGACAAATTTTTTGATAAGGCTGAGCATATCCTTTTCAGGCATTTGCGGTAAGCTCATACGCTCCGCCGAACGGTTCATACGCTTCACGTTTTCCATAGGGCGGAACATTTGAATCCCGCCGTCCTTGCGACGGTACACCTTCAAGCCCTCAAAAATTTCCGCACCGTAATGTAGCACGGTGGACGCAGGATGTAAAGATATTCTTCCAAACGGCTCGATTCTCGCGTCGTGCCAGCCGATTTGCTCGTTCCAGTTCACGATAAGCATGTGATCGGTAAAAACCTTCCCAAAACCAAGCTCCTTTTCCTTAGGCATAACCCCGGGGGTTTGCGTTTTCGTAACTCTTACTTGCATAGTCCACCTCGTTTTAATTCGTTTTTTGCATAACACAAAGTTCTGCAATTAATTTTGGTAATGATAATATATTATCATAATCGCGCCTATAAAGTCAACGGATTTTATAATAAAAAAACGGATTTTCCGCAAAAAATCCGTTTTTTATAATCTTATAGATTATCCCTCTATTATTCTTCCGTTTTTTCCGCCTCGGGCATGAAGGAAAATTCTTCCTCGCTAAGGTCGGCAATGAACGCCTCGTTCAAATCGTCATACACCGAAAGCATGGGTTTTACGTCCAAGCCCTTTTTGCGGTCGAAGTAGTTCTTCGTAATACGCCAAAGCAACCCGCTAAGAAGAGCCACGCCGATAAGGTTCGGGAGCGCCATCAGCCCGTTGCAGGTATCGGAAATCGCCCAAGCCAGCTCGCCGTCGATAAGCGCGGATACGATAACCAAAAGCACGTACAAAATCTTGAACACGGTGGTAGCAATTTTTCTGCCCTTTTCCCCCGTCTTGCGGAAGAGGAAATCTACCGATTTCTCGCCGTAGTACGACCAAGCCAAAATAGTGGTGAACGCAAACAAGGGAAGAATGGTCGAATACACAACCGTACCAACCGTACCGAATACGCCTTCAAAGGCTTTCATGGAAACGTTGGTGTCGACTGCGCCTTCCGCATACAGTACCGTCGTCATACCCAAGTCGTCGCCAAAGGATACGAGCACGACAAGCGCGGTGAGCGTACAGATGATAAAGCTATCGAAGAATACCTCGAAGATGCCCCAGAAGCCCTGTTTAACAGGCTCGCGGGTGTCGGACGCGCTATGCGCGATAACGGACGAACCAAGCCCCGCTTCGTTGGAGAATACCCCTCTTGCAAGCCCCTTTTGAATGATTTGCGAGAACGCGTAACCGCCCACGCCTGCAAGCGCCGATTTGAAGGTGAAGATGTTCTTAAAAATAAGCCCGAATGCCGTACCGAGCATGGTAACGTTAGCAAAGATAACGACGAGCGCCATCAAAATGAACAGCAAAGACATAAAGGGCACGAGAATGGACGCAACCCTGCCGATACTCTTGATACCGCCGAGGATGATGAGCGCCAACACGACCGCTACCACGATACCCACGATAAGCGCAATCGTTTGAGAATCCACACTCGTGATAGCGCCTTGGAAGGTGGAGGAAATTTTATTCGTTTGTACACCGCTCATACCGATTGCCGCAAAGGTGCAGAACACCGCCGCCATCACGGCAAGGATTTTACCAAACCATTTCAAAAACGAGCCGAGCTTGCCCTCTTTATGGAGCATAGGCACGCCCTCGGAAAGGTAATACGCAGGCCCGCCCGAGAAATCCCCCGTTTTGCTATCGCGTTTACGGAAATACAGCCCGAGCACGTTTTCCGCGTAGTTGGTAATCATACCGAAGAATGCGGAAATCCACATCCAGAATACCGCGCCGGGACCGCCCGTCATAATCGCCGAGGTAACGCCGACGATATTTCCCGTGCCGACCGTACCCGAAATCGCGGTTGCAAACGCCTCGAACTGCGAAATGGAGTTTTCTTTCTTGGAAAGCCCCTTTTTCTTCTTGCCGATACTCTTGACGGTAGGAATAATCGTTTCTCCCCACGATTCGCCAAACTTTCTCACCTGCATACATTTGGTACGGACGGTAATCAAAATACCCGTTCCCAAAATGAGCACGATCATCGGCCACCCCCAAACAATCCCGTTGATAAACGAGTTTACCTTGGTGATAGCCTCAACTACCTTCTCCCACATAATAAAACCTCCTCGCCCGTTTTCGCGGACTTAAAATTAGTAACAAAAAAAGAGCGGCTTCGCCACTCCTTCAAAGTTAATTTCTTCAAAACGGTATGGGCATGTACGCGTTGAACGCCCCTATATCGTCTTAAAAAAGCTACTTCGTCCTTTTGCCTGAGAGATTAGCGAACGTTTTTCGCCTTGCCCCTTCGGCAGCCAACTCAATGACCTTCTCCGGAGTGCCATCCAATCACAGTTCTTGCGTCCTGCAATCTTCACTTGGTTTGCTTGTTGTTTATATTATCACAAGTCTTTGCGCCTTGTCAACAGTTTGAAAGTCAAAATTCGAGCTTTTTTTCGATTTATCGCATTTTTTTACCCTCTTTTCATTTGGCTTTTTTTTGCTTTCATGTTATAATGGAATGGATATTAAAAAGTTAAAGAGGGAATTTTATGATTGAAAAAACCTATTCGTTTGAAAAAGACGGCAAAACCAACGACGTGTACACGCTCCGCAACGACAAGGGTATGGAAGTGGATATCCTCACCTACGGCGGAAGAATTTTGCGCATCTTAGCCCCCGATAGAAACGGAAAATTCGGGGACTGCATCGTCGGTTGTAAAACCCCCGAGGATTACTACGGCGGGAACCCCTATTTCGGGGCAACCATCGGCAGATTCGGCAACCGTATCGGCGGGGCATGCTTTACCATTAACGGCACGACCTATCACGTCGAACCCAACGAAGCACCCAACACCTTGCACGGCGGCTATTCCTCCAACTTCGACAGAGTGGTTTGGGACGCGGAAATCGACGGCGACCGCTTGGTGCTTTCCCACCTCTCCCCCGACGGAGCCGGCGGCTTCCCTGGTAATTTAGAGGTCAAGGTATCCTTCTCGCTGTCCAATAATAATGAGCTGAAAATCGAATACTTTGCAAAATCGGATAAGGACACCGTTTGCAATCTTACCAACCATTCCTACTTCAATATCGGCGACGACGATACCGTTTTGGAACAGGAGCTTATGATCAACTCCCGCCAAATGACCCCCGTGGACGAGCAGCTTATCCCCCACGGCGAATATATGGACATCGACGGCACGCCGTACAGCTTTTTGCCCGCAAAGAAGCTTGGTAAGGATATGTTCTCTTCCGCTAAGCTTATCAAACAGTGCAACGGTTACGACTTTAACTATTGCTTGGATAGAATCGGCAAGGGCTTGGAGCATTTTGCCTACGTATACGACGAGAAATCGGGCAGACGCATGGATTGCTACACCACCCTCCCCGGCGTACAGCTTTATACCGCGTGCGGCACGGGCGGCTTTAAGGGCAAAAAAGAGTACGTAAATCACTGCGCCCTTTGCTTGGAAACGCAAGGCTACCCCAACTCCCCCAACTGTCCCGAATATCCCTCTACCCTCTTAAAGGCGGGCGAGGAATACCGCGAAATCACCGTTTATAAATTCTCTGTAAAATAACCTCGCGAAAGCCGACTTTGAAAGGGTATCCCTATGCTGAAAGCCCTGCTTACAAAATTTAAGGAAGCCGCCGTATCGGTATTGCCCGTTGCGGCAATCGTGCTTGCATTAAATTGCACCCCCTTCGTCAATTTGAACTTGACGGAAACGGGGGTGTTCTTTGCATGCGCTTTGGCTTTGGTTTTAGGGATTTCCCTGTTCAACCTCGGCGCGGACATCGCCATGACCCCCATGGGCGAGCAAATCGGCTCCGCCTTGCCTAAATCGGGGCGGTTTAAGACCCTCGTTTTGGTATGCTTTTTGATGGGCGTGTTCATCACGATTGCCGAACCCGACCTTTCCGTCCTCGCCTCGCAGGTTGCAGGCGTTATCGACGGCACCCTGCTTACCGTATGCATCGGCGTGGGCGTGGGCTTGTTCTTGGTACTCGGCATCCTTAAAATCGTGTTCCGTATCCACCTGTCCGCCCTTTTGACTTTTTTCTATATGTTACTGTTCGCCCTCGTATGCCTCGTGCTGATTAGCGGAAACGGAGAATTTCTCCCCCTAGCGTTCGATTCCGGCGGGGTTACGACGGGGCCTATCACCGTCCCCTTTATAATGGCGCTTGGTTTGGGCGTTTCTTTAAGCCTCGGCGATAAAAAGGACAGGGAATCCAGCTTCGGCTTTATCGCCCTTTGCTCCATAGGACCGATTTTGGCGGTTATGCTCCTTGGCGTATTCGCGAAAAACGACTTATCCTATACCCTGCCCGATTATTCTATAGACGGGTACCTGTCTACACTTCCCGCTACCATCGGGTATACCATGTACGAGGTGAGCGTTGCTATTTTACCCATTATCGCTTGTTTCTTTATTTTACAGACTTTATTTATCAAGCTCCCCAAAAAGCGTATTATGCAAATCGTGGTCGGTATTTTTTATACCTTTTTCGGGTTGGTTATCTTCCTTACGGCGGTTACCGTCGGCTTTATGCCTATCGGCTATAAGCTAGGTACACAGCTTGCAGAAACCAACAAAACGCTCCTTGTGATTATCGCGTTTATACTCGGCTTTGCCGTGGTACTTGCGGAGCCCGCTATCCACGTCTTAAAACGGCAGGTGGAAACGGTTACGGGGGGCGCAGTCAGTCAAAAATCCATGGTTATCGCTTTATCCGTGGGCGTGGGTACTTCTATCGCCCTTTCCGTGTTGCGCATTATCTTTGACTTTAGTATCTTGTATTATATGATACCGGGGTATTTCCTCTCGCTTGGGCTTGCCTTTTTCGTACCCAAGCTGTATACTGCAATCGCCTTCGACTCGGGCGGCGTTGCCAGCGGACCGTTGACCTCCACCTTTATTCTGCCCTTTGTCGTTGGGATTTGCGCCGTGCTTCAGGGAGAAGCAAAGGTACTTGCCGACGCGTTCGGGCTTGTTGCCATGGTCGCTATGACCCCGCTTATCACCATTCAAGCACTCGGCTTTAAGTCGGTTGCCACCAAGCACTTCAAAGAGCGCATTGCCATGAAACGCATTCAAAGCGCGGACGACGAACAAATTATTCGGTTTATGTAGGGGGCAGGTATGCGTTTATTTAAGAAATTTTGGAACAAAAAAACAGAACAGCCCGAAAATAATCCTGCGGCTGACACCGAGGGATTTAAGAAACTGAAGCTGCTTATCACCGTCGTACCCCGCCGAAAAACAGAGTTTTATTTGGACTATCTCACTTCCATGGGTGTAAATTTCCAAACCTCGGTATCGGCAAGCGGTACGGCGAAATCGGATACGCTGTATTTACTCGGCTTAGAGGATTCGGATAAGAGCGTACTTTTTAGCGTAGTACGCGAGGATCTTGCCCCTACCCTTTTACAGGGCTTGGAAGAGAAGTTCAAAATACTCAAAAAGGGCAAAGGGATTGCCTTTACCACGCCGCTTACCAGCGTGATCGGCGTTAGCATTTACCGCTTTTTAAGCGATAATAGAATGTAACCTGACGAGGGTTTAACTCAAAAGGGTAAGGAGAAGATTATGGAATACAATCACGAAGCGATTTTTTGTATCGTCAACAGCGGATACAGCGAAACGGTTATGGACGCGGCGAAAAAGATCGGCGCGCGCGGCGGCACGGTGATTAACGCCCGAGGCACGGCAAATAAGGACGCGGAAACCTTTTTCGGGATTTCCATTCAGCCTGAAAAAGAAATCGTCATGATCCTCGTCCCCTCGAAACTTAAGGACGATATCCTGCACGCCATTTACAAGGAAGCGGGGCTGGACTCCGCAGGCCAAGGCATCGCCTTTGCCCTGCCCGTAGACGCGGTGGTGGGCTTGTCCACGCAAAAAGATGAAGAATAGCCTATATCAAAAACGCACCCAATAGGGTGCGTTTTTTTGGAAATATTTTTCAATCCCGTATTGACACTTCCCTTCGTTTGTGCTACAATACATTTGTACTCTATATAATAAGGAGAAGATTTTATGAAAGCAAGAAAACCCTTCCTGATTTCGTTGGCTTTTGCTTTGCTGGCTTCGATTTTCACCCTCGGCGGTATCAACGCCGTTCAAGCCAGCGCAGAAGAAAACGCGCACAGCGCTTGCGCGGACTATTGCTTGGTTTGCGATCTTGCCGAAAAGATTAACGCCTTACCCGATTCCGCCGATATCACGGTGGAAAACGCGGCGGAAACCATTCAGCGAATCCATGATATTGACCGTATTAAGTACGATTTAACCGACGAGGAATTCGACGAGCTGACCCAGCTTGTAGAAGTCGATACCACGGGCTACGGCGTGGGCAAGATTACGAAATATTACGCCGCAATCGACGCGCTTAACGGATTAGACCGCGGTGTATCCTTTCAAATTTCTAAAATGATCGTGCTGGACGGCGAAAGCGTAAGCGATACTTCCGCTGCAGAGGTGGCTTTTGAAATCGTCAACCTCGATACCGACAAGACTACACAGCTGACCATGTTCGACTTAAGCACCCCTTACAGCGAATACGGCGCGGATAAATACGAGCTGACTGCCGACGGCTGGTCGTTTACTTACCTGCTCCCCGCGGGTACTTACCGCATTACGGAAGTCAACACCGATCAAGCCGTTTCCATCAACGGAAAGACGTGGAATCACCCGCAGGTAACTATCGAACAAAACGGACAAACGGTAAAAGGCAACTCTACCGTCATCACCCTTACCGAGGGCAACGCGGCGTCTGTTCTGTTTGGGAACTATTATAGCACCGTAACGTATAACTTCGTCGACGAAGAAGGCGCTCCGCTTACGGAAGAAGTCGTCATATCTGGCCCCGATTTTGCGGATTCTACTTCTATTATAGGTTCGGCAGAATACATACAGCCAGCCGAAACGGGGGGCACGCTCACGCTCGAATCCGTCCCCACGGGCTATTGCTTGCCCGACCCCATTAGTTATACCGTCCCTGCAAACGACGTTGCAACGTTCGGGAATTTAACCATCGACGGCACCGACCCTAACGCCGTCATCTTCACTTGGAAGTTGGTAAAACACGCGTACGGTACACTCATCGCGGAAGTGCCTGCAACCTGCGAAAACGGCGGTACCAAAGCGCACCATTACTGCGCAACCTGCGAAACTTATTTCGACGAGAATAAGAACAAGGTAGAATTTGAAGATTTGGCAATTCCCGCAGGCGAACACGAATACGGCGCTTTGATTGCCGAATCCCCTGCAACTTGCGACACGGCAGGCGTTTCCGCCCATTATCAGTGCGCTGTTTGCGAAAAATACTTTGATGAGGAAAAGAACGAGGTTGCATACGAGGAGCTGACAATTCCCGCAACGGGACACGAATACGGGGAGTGGACGGAAACGAAAGCCCCGTCCGCAACCGAGGAAGGCGAACGCGAACGCAAATGTTTACACTGTGATGAAGTACAAACGGAAAAAATCCCCGTTACGCCCGTGGAATATAATCCCCCCTCCTTACTGCTTTTCGCAATTGTTGTATTGTTGATACTAGCCATACTTTTGTTCATTCTCTTTAAGGATTAAACTCAAAACACGTAAAAAAGAGCACCCGAATCAGGGTGCTCTTTTACGTATATTTTGTTATACGTTTTTTTGCCAGCGCGAGCTTTGTTTTGCAATATTTAACTCAACGTTATCACTGCGGCTAATCACGTATTTATCGCCCCGCGTTACCAACTGCAAGCTTTCTATCGTTCCAAAGGCCTCCTGTAAAATGCCCTCAATTTTGCTAAAATCGAAGTACGCACAAGAGAAGAGGTCAAAGTACAAAACGTCGTTTGCAATATCGTAATATAACGAAATATGGCTTTGCGCAATGATGATAATCCCTTGGATAAACGAAGGATTTTGTACGTTATCCTTGATGACGTTTGCTCTTGAAATGGGCGTCATATTTGCCGCCACGACAAGCTTTTCTAATGCGTCGAACGCTCCATCAAGCGTAAGGGGCTCACGAGGAATAATCCTACCAACCAAGTGCGGGCCAAAATCCTCCTCCGTAAAGTTGGAGCGGCTAGTTTCCGTTACCCTTCTATCGTTTAAGCAGTAATTGGATATCCCCTTATTAAACGGGAGTTGAACCTGCAAATAATTATAAATGATTTCCGAATTGAAGAAGCCGTCATACATAATATCCACGAAATAACACTCGCGTTTAGAGAAGGTATGAATGGTGATATGCCCCCCTCTTAATAATAAGTACGCACTAATTCCAACGTCCTCTTTATCCTCGCAATAATAATAAGGTATTAGCGTAGGCGGCGCAACAGGTTCAAGTCTTGCTTCCGCCGCAATGCCGTTAAGCAAATCGTAAATCCCCGTCATATCGTCAAGCTTAAAGTTGATTGCACCATAGCAATCCATCATCATATGTTTCATATATTATTTCCCTTGCAATGCCCCAAGATGAAATCGTCAAATCTGCGGCAGCTAATTAAAAACGGCGAAACCCACCAATTCTTCGTCGAACATTCCGCATTTGGAATACAATAATATAACTCGTTCATGACGTAATCGTATTCCGTTAAAAGCTTAATCTTGGTATCTTCAAATCCACCGTCCGTGTTGATAATGTACTGACAGACGCTGCATCTATCCCTATTTTCGTTTCTTTCGCTATATCTAACCACGTAAGGGAAAATCGGGTCGAAAATATTCTGTACCGCCATCTTGCCTTTCGCGCCGTAATCTTCGTTGTAATTAAAGAAATCAAACAACTCTTTGACGTAATTGATATAATTATCGATAATCTTCGAATCCTTGATGTTCACGGTTGGATCATCATGCTTTAAGGTTTTGTTAAAGAATGCGATAAGGTCGGTGGGATAATTCTCAATCCCTTCAAAATCCTTTTTATTTGCCTCGATAAGCCTGTTGAAAATGGATATATCGCAAATTTTTCTTCTGCCGATGATGGAGTGAAGCAACATGCCTTCTTCACGGTAAACGGTCGTTTTGCCTTTGGTTAAATCCATTTTTAAGCAAAGCTCCCTAAATTCGTTAATTAGCATCCCAAGCGTCGCTTCTCTAATGGGCGTTTTTCCGTTTGCACGGTCGGCATAATTATATTTATCGTCCACACACTCGAAAAAAGCGTCCTCGCAGGCTTTTTGAATTTCTTTTAATTTCCGCTCTTCGTGCCGTTGCGAAATACTGCAATTTTTGAGCTGCCTTTCCCGTTCTTTGGCATAGGCAATTATCCCGTTATAGAATAAAATCAGCGTTCTAAATACCCGTTCCAGCGTTTTATTGATCAGGCTCAAAGACGCAAACGCACCGTGGGCTTTGATGATAGAGTCAATCTTTTGCTTTTTCATCATAATGCTTTCCGCATAAAACGCCTCGCTCTTCACCTCCGTTTCTGCAACCTTGGAAATGATGAACTGCGACATTAAAAAAATGCGCGCGTTTTTAATCCAATCGCGAATTTTATGATCAGCAAAAGCATTGCTTTGCATCGATTCTTGATAAACCAATTCTCGTTTTTCGCGTTCTTTATATTCATGGAGCAACTCTTTGTAAGTAACGCGCTGCGGCTCCTCCGTTTCAGGCAGCGATTTACAAAGATTAAAACGAATCAATACACTCTTCAAAATATTCTCAAACGCATTGATATCGCTTTTCAAAACCGTTTCAATCGTTTCACTCGGGCCGTCTTCCAGCATCAAAAGCACGACCAGGTTATCCCAATTCAGTTCCTCGTCTTTTTTATTGAAGAAGCTGTCGCGGTAAATACTCTTTTGTTGGATTTTTGCAAGCAAATCCCCTTTCGTTCCAGGGCCCAACGCGTCGGAAACGCACAGCGATAAACGATGTATGTACTTAAAGTCGTTGATTTTTAAGCTTTTTGATATATCGTTTGAAATCTTTACGTCTAAAGCGTTTTTTGTAATTTCCTTAAACGAATTCTTGGACGTTACAAACTCACCCGTGGTATCGGCAGAATCTTTATAAATCATATTTCCGCCGAAACTCATGTATTCCAGCTCGACTTGACTTCCGCATTTATTCGCTTTGTATAAATAATATACGTCGTCTACGTCCATTTCTTCAATTTTTTTAATAAAAACGGAAATATCCGAGCAATACGTTTTACCGTCGGGCAATACAATCTTGCAAATCAAGCGCCCGTCTTCTTCTATGAATTGCAAATATTTCAAAATGGACAAGGATTCCAACAGTTCGCGGTATAATCCGTCAAGCAACGTCATATCCGTCTCGGCATTTTGATAGCTTAACTTCCATGCGCGGATAATCTCCGCAATTTGAGGAAATTTGGTTGCCGTTACCGTACCTTTAATCAGTTGATTAAACGGACTTTCGGGATTTTTCTTGGTTTCCAACAAAATCTCCGTAAATATAAAGGCAATCGTTTCCTGTGTTAAAACGTTATCACAGTAAATCCCCGCCACAACTTCATTGACGCGTCTTGCGTGGATTGCCGAAGCCCTGATAGCGCCGTATTCGTCTTCCATACGTTCTTCATCGTCGCTATGCTCTTTCCATACGGTAAAAATTGCAAAAAACGAAACAAGCAAAATATTATTCATGCTCGATATATACGTATTCATAATCGTATTTCTATCGGGCATTTCTCTCCCAAATATATAACTGCGCACAGTTGGATCGGGAATACGCTCGTAAGTATAATCCTTAACTTTTACCCGCGGGGTTTGATTATCCAATATCATATTAATCCTCTACAAGCTCTGCTTCGCGTATAATGGTCGCCGCTAATTTTTCATAACGCCCAAGCGCCGTTTTTGCGTCTGCCTCTCCGTTAATCATACCGTTTTTATTCAAACGGTAAAGCACGTCCTCGCACCACTTAAAACGCTCGACTTCAGGAATCCCAAAGGTATCCTCTTGTACAAAATCCTCGCATATCTCCCATCCCAAGCGGTCGATTTGAGCGTGTATCTTCTCGCGGGCATCCTTTTTTTGCTCCACGTTTTCAATAACCGTATTTTCCTTGGGAACCGCCGTGGGTAAAACGACTACGCGACGAATTTGTTCTCCGCCTTGCAAAATCCATTTGCCCCCAACACGGCCTAAAAAGCTAAACGTCCCCATGCGGAACTGTTTTGTAGGACGCATGCAGCAAACAATCACCTGCGAAGCTTTATTGGTTGCCGTTGCCGACACTTGATCCCCGGCAGCCGTATCGTAAACAATACCGCAAAAGTTCCCGGCAGTCAGGTTGTTAAGCACCCTTTCCACTTGCCCGCCAACGTTTTGCGCCACAAAAGATTTATCGTCGTTTACGCCAAGAAAATATATGCTTTCATTGTCTACGCCGAGTTTATTCCCTACAGGAATACAGCTTTCGCGATAATTGCCCAAATTTTTTCCGCTAAAAAGCTCTTTAGCGTCATACGGCTTACCGCGGAAAAACATTTCCGCTTCAAATAAGTACGTCAACCCTTGACTTTCCAAGTCCGCGTCGATGACAAGTAACGGACACGCCGCCGTCGCCCCCAGTTGCTTTGCTAAAAACGGCAAAGTATTATAGCAAGTCGACGTTCTGCAGGACCCGCCTTTATAAGAATGAAACGATACTGTCAACATCTGTAATTCTCCTTATTTTTCCTTGTTTTCTTCGCTAAATAACGTGCTTAACACCGCTTCTTTTTCTTGCGTCCCCGGTCTATTCTTCTTGCAAACGTGGAACATCCATTCTTCGATAAACGCGAAAACGTCGCCCTTCATCGTTTCCATTAATTCTTGATCGGATTCCGCCCAAGCGGGATTTGCCCTTGCATTATTCACGGCAAAATTAAACGGCAACAAGAAGGAGGTAACGAAATTGGCAATACTCGTTTTTACCCTCTTTTCATTTTCATTAAGCGTATCCTTTGCGGTTTTGTTGTCCTGTGCAATCTTGTCTAACGTAGCCGTTAAAAGGTCCACAAAGGACGCCTTGACCGTTTCCACTACGATATCGCGGACAACCCCTTCTAATTTATACTGCTGCTTGATTTCTTGAACCTGCGTTTCCGTTTGCGCTTTATAGCGGTCTTCCATTAAGCGCAGCTGTTCTTCATAGTTTGCCTGTGCTTTCCTAAGCCCTTCGTTTAACGCTTGATATTTGCTTTCGTAATCATCTTTAAGCGCTTGGAGATCATCACTGTTTTTCTCCGCACATGCCTTTTGATAGTTTTCATAGTAATCGTAGAATTCTCGAATCGCCGAAATACTACGCTCGGTTTGCTGTAAATCGTAACCGACGTTACTCCAAAGCCATTCTTCTTTCGCACAGGTCTCTTCTACAATGGTAAGTACGTCCCCGATTTCTTTTTCAGGGTACTTGGAAACGTACGTAACAATCATGGCGCGCGCTTTAATAATGAGCGCTTCCAAAACCGCAACGTTAATCCTTTCGCTGCCCAGCTTTTGCGCAATTCGTTTGTTGGGATGGCTTTCAGTGAAGGTTGCATATTCTCGATTGACAATATTTTCCTTCCCCTTACGGCGCAAATCGGTATACGTCTCGTGTACCATGTCCACCGCATTCTTTAAGATGGCACCCAATTCCTTGAAGGCTTCTTCCCCTTCCTCTTCACGGACTTTATTGTGATAGTTTACGTAAATCGCAGTCAATACGACGTAGATATGATTCAACAGGACAGGCGATTGTAAGGAATAGGATATTTGCTCGTTATGCTGAACCTCCGAGCCGTCGGCGTAAAAGAATTTTTTACCCAAGCTGTTTTGATATTTCTTGAAAACGTTGGTTCCTACACTCAAACAAATTTGCTGGAATTGGTCTACGATATCAATTTGTCTTCCGCCGCTCTTGCGCTGTTTACTAGGCAATTTACTGCAAGCTTCGTTGATCTTTGCGATAAACTCCCAATCTTTATTAATTCCCAATTCCGCATTACCAAGCATGGTATCTTCGATATCGCCGAACGTTTCACAAACCGAATGGGTGAAATATAAAGACGTTTCCGTACAACCCGTTACAGGTCCCCAGCCAAGATAATTGTCGCAATTTTCCGCATAACCAAGCTCCCCGTCCATACGGATAACGTTATCCACCAAAAGAATGAGTCCTTTGGCAATCATTTCCGTCATGTCGTCAAGTTCGCTTTGTTCAAAGTCTAACAGCTTGTTTTTGTTCATACGCCTTGCGTATAAGAAACAGGACATCGACCAAGTTAAGGATTCAATAAACGAGTTCTTACCGTTTCCAAAAAACTCTTTGTTCGTTTCTTCTTTGGAGAAAGGAGATACGTCAAATCCGTTTTCCTTAACGTAATGCAAAAGCGCAATAATGGAGTTATGCAATTTCTTTTTTTCATCCAACGAGAACGCTGCGTCCAAATCAAAACGATCCAACAACGTCGAAAGTAAAAACGTACCGTAGGACAAACCCAAAACCCCTTCTTTCTCATTGCTGTCCGAAAGCTTGAAAACAAAACGGTCCGTACTCTTTCCTAAAGCCGTTTTTGATTTCAGGAAACTTTCCTTCATTTCTTTACCGACAACGCTATAGTCCCTATATAACGTGAACGTAGACCCTGCATTACCAGCCACCAAACTTTTTACGCCCATCTTTATTTTCTCCTTAGTTTTTTATTTTTTATCGATAAGATTAATCATTTCTAAAATATATTTCAACGCCAGCCACGTCGTTACGTTATTCACGTCTAACGGAGGAGATACTTCTACAACGTCAAACACTTTTACCGGCAATTGCTCTACAAGCCCTTTCAAGATTGTTAAAACGGTTAAATTGGAAAGCCCGAAAGGCTCCGGCGTACCCGTCCCCGGCGCATACGCCGGATCAACCGCGTCTATATCAAACGAAAGATAAACGGCGTCGTAGCCAACGTACTTTTCGCAAAGCTCCTCCACAACGGCTTTAGCGCCCTTCTCCTCTACTTCATCCGCCCGCAAAACGGATACGGGATTGCTTGCAAGAAATTCAACCTCTTGCTCCTCAAAGGAACGTATCCCAACCAAGGCAATATCCTCTGCCGCATAGCCGTTTTCCAACGCACGTCTATTCACGCACGCGTGGGAGTTGTTCGACCCCATATACACGTCGCAAATATCCGCATGCGCATCAACGTGAATAAGCCCAATCTTTCCTTTGTGCAAAGAACGAAACGCTTTTTCGGTTAAAATACTAACGGAATGATCTCCGCCTAAAACAATCGTGCATTTTTTATTTTGACACGCGGACATTTTTTCGCGTACTTGCTCATAGTCAAATTGAAGCACGTCGCCAAGGTCCCATAATACACGGCGAAGCCTTTCCCCCTTCGCGGTATACGGAGGCAAATACTCGCTGCACTCCCTCATAGTCTTCGGCGCAACGGCAGTCCCGCGGCCAACCGAACAGTTCTCGTCCACGGCAATACCGAATACCGCAATATCCGCTTGCTTAAAATCCTTCGATAATAACTCTCGCCACATACTCTCACCCGTTTACCGCAAAATTAAATCCTCTAGCTCTTGTTTCTTCTCGAAATATTCCTGTATACTCTTCACAATTTTGAAACAAAGTACGCCGACGGGAATGATAATAATCGCCCAAGGTATCCACATGTAATACGTATGTAAAATCGGCGCGCCTAAGAAAAACTCTACAATTTCTACCAAATCGTGGAACGTCGAAAGAAAACCGAACACCGTTAATATACAATAAATAAAAATTTCCGTTTTCGTCTTTTTTAATTCCCGTACGGCATCGCATAATTGATCCACTCGGCGCATGTAGGAATCCCCTATCGCTTTTGCGCTTGCGATATCCTTTGATAACTGCTGTTTTAATGATTCGATGGTGTAAACGTCATTCATTAACGCATACACGGCGTTGATATGCTCCGTGCTAGAGGGCAACGTTTTTGCATTTTTCAAAACGAATACCGTTGCGCGGTCGTTCAGCATCTTCACCTTGTCGCAATATCCGGTCAACAGCTCTTTTTCTTTCTTTTCAAGCTTTTTTAAGGTTGTCTTATTGATTTTATTTTTATCAATCTCCGCTTTGAACG
>JAZUQM010000165.1:0-22951 GCA_045605705.1 Candidatus Scatosoma sp. | reverse complement strand
GAAATCCTTGCTTCCATCCAACGCACTCGTTACTGCAACCAACGTACCTCTTTCCGTGATATACTGCTCTACCGCCGCATATTCGTCTTTGTCAAACGTCGTCATGAAACGGATACCAGACTCACCGCCCTTTGTGTCGATTCTCACGTTTGCACCGTTCATAGTGTCGTAAGAGATTATCAATGCCGCGTAGTTATCGCTCTTTTTCACGATCGAATTTGCAGGATAGAGCTTATTCGTCGCCACGTTCTTCCAGCCAAGGAACACCTTGCCCGCCGTAGCTTCCTGCGTCGTCAACACACCAAACGTGTTGTCGAAGTTGGTCATGCTGTCGTCCGTCGCAACCGTCGCTCCGCTCAAATCGTACGTCTTTGCGCCGTCGTTGGTCGAAATCGTCGTGAACAGTACGTCCGTTCCGTGGTCTTCCACAGCATTCCCCGCGATGTCCGCAGTAATATTAGACGAAAAGCTAATCGTGTAGCCGTCTTTAAAGTCTTCGAGCTTCGGCAAGCCCCAGCTCGACAGATTTACAAAGCCGTTACCTTTCTCTTCCGTGTACGTACCGTCAAACGCGGCAAGTACGTTGATCTCTCCGGAGGCACTCGTAGCGCCATGTTTCTTCACCGATAAAACGCCTTCCTCATCCCAATCGAGAGTCAGTGAGCTCATAATGTTGCCATCAAAATTTTTATTAGGAATAAAGGACTGGAACGTCGGGTAACACCCACAATAGTTGGCGGTTTTCTGTTCAGAGTTGTACCATTGCGCACCATTATATTTACTCGCACGTATCATTCCATTATATTTCAAGTAAACATTCGTATAGGGTTTTGTTGTATCTCTATTGTGAGGGATAGCAGCGTATACTATATCGAAATAGTTGCTATCGTCGTCTACGTCTGCGATACGGATTGTAAAGTCGCCATAATACGACCCCGTGTAAGTAGCAGCCGGCATAGCCTCCCCTTCAGGGAACTTGAAATTCAACGTCGTATCCCCTGTAAAGACCGTTCTAAACATACCTTTATACGCAGCGTCGGACGAAAAACGCAAGCCCGTCGCTGTGGTCGATCCGTCTGCTTTTGTTTTCTCCTCTTTTTGCGCCGTTACCGTTTCCGCGGTTGTGTACACGAAATCCGTCACCGCGATTTCACCGTCGGCAAATGCGACGTTGCTTGTTTGCGACGTGATTCCGCTAAACGCGGAAAATGCCGTTGCCAAACAAAGCGAAGCTACCCCAAAGCGTTTTGCTACATTGTTTCTTTTCATGTTTTTTTTCTCCTTTCCTACTTGTTATTTTGATAGATCCCTAGAAATCTTGCACGAAAATCAAGCAAGACCTCACGGATTTTATCCTTTTAATTAAAGACCAAAAGCATTGATCGTGTCGTCGTTGCCGTTATACTGTTCTGCTTTACTTGCAGGATCACCACTCGTGCAAATGACGTCTTCTTTAAGTTCTAAAATTTCAATCATTACGTTTTTATATGATTTCATTTTTTATTTCTTCTGATCATTATTGGTTTGCATTATAACAGTCGGCATACTTATCAACGATCGCTTTTTGAGCCTGCGTATACCTATTATATTCCGTTCCTGCTGCCCTTAATTTGTACGCCGTTTGGGCAATCGAACGAGAATTATATTTAGCGTCGTAATCGGTGTAGATGGTCGCCGCAGAACCGTTCGTGTATCTCAACACGAAATATCCCCTTGTTGAAAACGCTATCGCGTAGTAATCCGAAGATACGTTTTCAAACGTGATTGCAATCGAATACGCCTTATACGTCGTGCCGTTTCGAGCTTTATAATCAAACACGCCACTGTCGTTTCGAACCTTCTTAACGTTCCCGTCCGTCGCGATTACGTCCTTATAATTTGCAATAGTGAAATCCTTGCTTGCATCCAACGCACTCGTTACTGCAACCAACGTACCTCTTTCCGTGATATACTGCTCTACCGCCGCATATTCGTCTATGTTAAACGCCGTCATGAAACGGATACCGGATTTACTGCCAGTCGTGTCCACTTTCACGCTTGCTCCGTTGATAGTGTCGTAATTGATTATCACGGCTTCGTAGCTATCGCTCTTTTTCACGAGTGAATTTGCAGGATACAATGCGTTCGTCGCCGTGTTCTTCCAACCAAGGAATGCCTTGCCCGCCGCAACTTCCTGCGTCGTCAACACACCAAACGTGTTTTCGAAGTTCGTCATGCCGTCGTCCACGGCAACCGTGGCTTTGCTCAAATCATACAACACAGCGCCGCCCAGTTTGTCGGTAATAGATGTCAAGAATACGTCCGTTCCCGTATCGGTTGTCGTTGGAGCAACGTCAGTGTCACCTTTAACTATATACTTACTAATGTTAGACGAAAAGGTGATTGTATAGCCGTCTTTAAAGCCTTCAAGCTTCGGCAAGCCCCAGCTCGTTCCGTTTTTAAATCCATTATTCCACGCTTCCGGATTGTACGTACCGTCAAACGCGCCAAGCGGGCCTTTCGTCCGGTTTAACCCTGGTCTCCACACCGTTAAGACGTCGTCCGTCCAATTAAGCTCCAAATAACCCATTTTATAAGGATCTCCGTTCTTGCTGCCAGTGTAGTTGTAGGATAAGAAGTTCGGAGCGCAGGTTTGACCTGTGGTTTCAGGCTCATCTGAGGTGTACCATATAGTTGTGTCATGATATTTGCTTGAACGGGTTAGCTTCTTTCCATCTTTTGTTACATATTTTAAGGAAACGGAAGTGTTAGGTTGATCCTTGTCGGCAGCAACCTGAGATGCATAGTAGACTATATCGAAATAGTTGCTATCGTCGTCTACATCTGCGATATGAATTGTGAAGTCGCCGTAATATTCTCTCGTCGTGGTATTAAACTCTTCGGGAAATTTGAAATTCAACGTCGTATTCCCTGTAAAGACGGTTTTGAACATACCCATGTACGAAGAATTAGACGAAAGGCGCAAGCCCGTCGCTGTGGTCGATCCGTCTGATTTTGTCTTCACCTTTGTCTGCGGCGTTACCGTTTCCGCGGTTGTGTACACGAAATCCGTCACCGCGATTTCACCGTCGGCAAGCGCGACGTCGCTCTTTTGCGACGCAATTCCGCTAAATGCGGAAAGTGCCGTTACCAAACAAAGCGAAGCGATACCGAAGCGTTTTGCTACATTGTTTCTTTTCATTTTTTTCTCTTATCAATTTTTCTTTTAGACAATCCCCGCGAAGTCTTGCCCAAAAAATCAGGCAAGACTTCACGGATTTTATCCTTTCAATTAAAGACCGAAAGCGCCGATCGTGTCATCCCATGCGTTGTAGTCTTCTGCCTTGCTCGTATTTTGATCACCACTCTCAGTGATAATGTCTTCATTGAGTTCTAAAATTTCAATCATTACGTTTTTATAGGCTTTCATTTTCTATCCCTCCTAATCGTTCTTAGTTTGCATTGTAATAGCCAGCATACGTATCAACGATCGTTTTTTGATCCGTCGTATACGTGTCATATTCCGCTTTGCCTACCGTCGTTAAGTTGTACGCCGTTTGAGCAATCGAACGGGAATTCTTATCAGCATCATAATCGGTGTAGATGGTTGCCGTGGAACCGTCAGCATACGTCACCACGAGATAGCCTCTTGCCGAATACTTCACCGTGTAGTAGTCTGTCGATACGTCTTCAAACGTGATCGCCATCGAATACGCCTTATATATCGTGCCGTCTTGCGCTTCATAATCAAACACGCCCTTGGAGTTTACCATCTTCTTAACGTTTCCGTTTGCATTAATCTCGTCTTGATAATTTGCAATGGTGAAATCCTTGCTTCCATCCAACGCACTCGTTACTGCAACCAACGTACCTCTTTCCGTGATATACTGCTCTACCGCCGCATATTCGTCTTTGTCAAACGTCGTCATGAAACGGATACCAGACGTGTTGCCAGACGTGTCGATTCTCACGCTTGCACCGTCGATGGTGTCGTAAGCGATGGTCACTTCTTCATACTCGCTTCTTCTAAGCAAGTTATGAGCCATCGCACCGCTGCTGGGGGTAGCGTGAAGACCTTCCGCATCTTTCCAGCCAAGGAACACTTCGCCCGCTTCCGTCGTAGGATCTTCAGTTGCGAACGTTTCGTTGAACTTCGTCATGCCAGCGTCCACTGCAACCGTTTCTTTGCTAAAATCATACAACACATCGCCAAAAGCTTTGTTGGTAATAGACGTGAAGAATACGTCCGTTCCCGTATCCGTCGTCGTTTGAGAACCGGTAATAGTTTTACCGCCTTTCAGATATTTAGTAATATTAGACGAAAAGCTAATGGTATAGCCGTCTTTAAAGCCTTCAAGCTTCGGCAAGCCCCAGCTCGTTCCGCTTTTAAAGGTCGACGTACCGTCAAACGCGCCAAGCGGAAGATAAGATCTGTTCAGCCCTGGTCTCGACACCGTTAAAACGTCGTCCTCCCAAAGGAACTCTAAATAACCCAGTTTGGGAAGATTAGCGGAATTGGAGATGCTGTCTGACTTGTTCAGGAAGTACGGACAGGAAGCTTGATCCACGGAGCCAGAAGCAGATGCGTTGTACCACGTAGTTGCGGAGTTATATTTACTTGAACGCACTTGATCCCCATATTTTAATACAGCGGAAGTATTCATTTTCGTACTAGTCGCGGAGCTATAGTATACTATCTCGAAATAGTTGCTATCGTCGTCTGCGTCTGCGACACGGACTATGAAGTGGCCGTAATATTCCGCCGTCGTCGAATTATACGTTTCAGGGAATTTGAAGTTCAAGCACGCATCCCCTGTAAAGACCGTTTTAAACGTACCTTCATACGCAACGTCAGAAGTAAGACGCAAGCCTTGTGACGTAGTTCCGTCCGAGAGTGTCTTCTCCGATGTTGAGTCTACCGTTTCGGCGGTCGTATACACGAAATCCGTAACAGCCACTTCCCCGTCGGCAAGTGCGACGCTGTTTGTTTGCGGTGCGATTCCGCTAAAAGCAGAAAGCGCCACCCCTAAACAAAGCGAAGCAATGCCGAAGCGTTTTGCTACATTGTTTCTTTTCATTTTTCAATCCTCCTTGAAAATATAATTTTTTGTTTTTTCTCTCCCTTGCAAACAAGGGAGCTTTTGAGTTACGTGCTTAAAAGTTTCCGTTGTTTTTATCCGTCGCTCACTCTCTTCATCCATTCTCCTCCTTTTTCCTTTTTTATCTGATCTCATCTTCCATATACACGACGATTTGTCCGGGAGCTAACCAACGAGAAAAGTTGTTATATTTGGACAATGCACCCTCGAATCTCACACGGATTTTCGTCGGTTCGGTCATGTTTAAATTAACGATACCGAACGCCACTTTGCCTTCTTTGTTGACAAAGCGCGTAACGGAGACGGGCGTTGGATTGATTACGTAGGAAATGAATTTCAGCTCATCTAAGCCTTGGAAGGTTGCTATCCCGCCGCCTTCGTCTACACTCAAATTGTGATGCTCGACCTTATCGAATGCATAGCCTTCTAAATAAGGAGCAATAAATTTGTTAAAGATACGGTTTTCTCGCGCGAGCCGACCGAACGTTTCCGTTCTGTTTAAAAATTCGTCGATCGGTGAGCCGCGCCAACTGCTTTCGTAGCTCTTTTTATAGATTTCGAACCATTGAATACCCGTCACGCCGTGCGCCACTGCCGTTGAGATTTGCCAACGTATATCGTCCGCAGTGGGTACGCGCAAGGAAAAATGTCCGATCGAAAGCAAACTCGTCCACAGCTCAATCCCGTTTTCTTTCGCCACTTCGCCAAAAATTTTTAAGTTTTTGAAATAGCCGCTGCGGTATCTTTCTTTTTGGAAATAGGAGCATTGCGAGTAGCAATCGTAGGCAAGGATCTTCACGCCTGAGCGTTTTACGAAATCGTCTAATCTCGCCTTATAATCTCTCGCCGTCGTTGCGCCAAGCAGCTTCTCTTGCGAATACGAATCGTCTTCCCAAAACGGGAACAGATTGATAAACGGCGTTAAGTTCGGCGCGAGCTTTGCAACGATTTGACAACACGCGATCGCGTTTTCTCTATCCTGCGGACCGGGCTCGTCGCCGATATGGAAGCCGAAGGCTGCCGGGTGTGAAGCAAAATCTTTCACCGCTTGCTTGACACCCTCGATATACGCCGCTTCTCCTACCTTCTTATACGTCCAATAAAGTGTGCGAATATCTGAAATTATCGCTTTCATGCCCGCTTTTTCACATTCGTCTAAAAGCGAAAGCATTTGCTCTGGTTTATCCGTTTCGGGATTGTAACGGAACGTCATAGGCAACGTTATGCCTAAGTCTTGCCAGTCTTTCACTGACGCAACGTTATCCAACTGACCAAACGGAAAGTAGTTCCAAAACCCTATTTTGTATTGCATATTTTAGATCTCCTTTCTTACTTTACTATATGCATTTTGGTTATTAGGAAGCTTTTGATCGAACGGTTTTAAGCCATGAAGCTACACTTCCGTTCTCTTTGTAAGCGGTCGCGCCAACAAAATTCGCGTCCTTCTCCCATTGATCAATCATGTCCGTATATATCGTTGAATCAAGGCTAAAACCATAAGAAGAATAGTTATGCAAGATCATCCAACGGATACATACGCTTTCCGACAACGCTCTCTTATATAACTTGCTATACAAGCTCGGGGACGTCGTCTTTAATTCTTCATAGGACGCTATCGCTTTGTCTACCAGAGCAAGCGCTTGTTCTAAGACTGCAACCGGCCAATCCGCCGCGTGATCTTCTAAATTGTAATACGTTTCAAAGTGAACGCCGTAGCTCAGTTCTTCGTCTTTCATATTACAATGCGAACGCAATAAATCAAAGCATTGCTTCATATACGTCGCACCGTTCTTATAATAGTTCGTAAAGAAGTTGTCGATCAACGCGTTCATATCCGCGTCTACGTCCCACATCAGTTCCGAAGTTACGTAGCCCAGCAACGCACCGAACGAACGGAACGTCGAACCCGTCGTGCTCTGTCTTTGTATGTTCGTTACGCCTATTTCTTTATATAATTGCAAGTTTTCCTGCAACGCGTCCCATATGTCAAAGAACGCAAAATAGCATCTATAACTGCAATCGTAATCCCAAACGAAGAAATGATCGGTAATCGAACGCCAGCCTTTGATATAACTGTTTATCTTCTTCGAAGACGAACAACTTTCGTCTTCCCAAGAGTGCGAATAACATATGGGATATAACGGCGTTAAACGCATATACAACTTTTCGTCAGGTCTACAACTTTCGTCTTTGATCGTGTACGTGCCGTCTTTATTCTCGTTTACAGGCGGAATGATCGTTCCCGTCGTGTATGCGTACGTCGTGTAATAAAAGTCTCTCTCGACGTTATTTTCTTCTCTCCATTCGTCAATGGCTTTTATTACTCGATTGATGAAACGAACCAAATAACCGCTTACGCCGTATTGTCTCACTTCCGCTTTACACTTATCGCAGCATTTCCCTAAACTACTGTTGTCGTCTTCCGCGATGTTGATTATCTTTCCGTACGGGTTTGCCTCAATCAGCTTGATAAGGTCTGCTACGAATGCTTCAAACATACCTTCGGCTGTGAAGCAAAGCTGTCCGCTGTAAAACCATTCCGGATGATCAGGATGGTCGGCAGGACGCAGGATCGATTGAAGCGTGTGCCCACTGCTGGGTATCCAATCGCGCGAGCTACCGTAGCCGTAGGACTCCGGTATTATTCTCGAACGTATTCGCATTGCCGAACACAGCGCAGGATTTTTCTCGAAATAACCACTGATCGTTCGACCCCAGAAATCAGGAATCTCCACAATGTCTATTTCTTTTAAATACGCTTTGTCCGTCTTTTCCATATAGACTTCGTCAATGGCGTATACCTCATATGCAAACTGCTCGTGTAAGAAATCGCTCACCGAATATATCGTGCCGCTATCTTCCGCACCGCAAAGCAACATTGTGTTGCCTTTTTGTTTCAGCTTGTAGCCTTCGTATGTAAGCTCGTCAACCGTTACCGATAAGCCCGAGCCTTCCAAAATTGACGTCCTACCAATAGAAATTACTTTATCGTTTTGGTTAAACGTCTTTCCCGCGTCCGAAACGATTGGAAGAGTCGCGTTTGTGGCTTCCTTGAATTGTTCCACCAACAAGTTCGCCGCCGTTTGTTCTGCTTTCGTTGCAGCTTCGGGGATAACGATAACGTAATCGGTCGCGCCGTTTTCAGCAAGTACTGTACCCGTATTAGCCGCTACCGAAGACGACTGCGAACCGTCCCCACCGTCTCCGTTTCCGCTACAACCCGCAGAAAACACTACGAACGCGCTACAAGCGCAAGCAAGCGTTCTTTTTATCCATTTTTTCATGCTTGTTTTCTCCTTTTACTTCGAAATTACCACGGGTACATCCGTAAGCGTAACGTTATACGACGCGTCGAGTGCGTAATAACGGATATAATACTTACCGACTTCCTTGAACGTATACGAATTAATCACGTTTTCTGCCGTACTTTCGCCAAGCATAATGATCTTCGCTTTCGGTGTCACGATCATGATAAACAAACGGGGATTTTGGTCTACGTCGTCCAAAACTAACGCCGTGGGCAACGACATCTTTTCTCCTACTTTCCCTTGTAACTGCGTCACAGAAACCGCTACCGTCGGCGCTGCGTCGTCTTTCGTCCTAATCGTGTATACCTTCCGCGTGGGATTTCCTGTATCTTCCGCTTCGTAGGTGATCGTGTATTTGCCACGTGTTTCTAATTCAAAGGTCATTCCTTCCGCTACGAGCTGTTTGTTATAAATCTTCTCGCCATTCGGGCCTTTTACCGTAACGTATACTGGAATGTACGGCGTAAGCACGTCGTATCCTAACGCGATTGGTATTTCTACCGTTTGATTGATGAAGTGCGTGTTTCCTACGTCCGACAACAACGCTATCGTGGGCTCGATAAGATCCTCGAACGGCTTCATTTCGCCTTTGCTGTTATAATCCGCATACAGCGTTTGCGTACAAAGCTGCGCAAGCATCAACGACGATACGCCCGTAATGTTTTTAAACGTAAACGTTACGTACACTCTGTTGCTTGTAAAACCGTTGAACTGTTTGCCGTCAACGTTGATCTTCGGTCTGAATACAAGTGCGTTGGTATAATCAACGATCTTTCCATTTTTATACGTCAATGCCAAAGGCGTTTTACTCGGCACTTCTTCTCCGGTCGTCTCGTCGAACGTGTTACCTGCACCGTTTATGGAATATTTCGTACCGCCCGAAGTCAGGAACATCCTTGTAGCGTCTCTGGGCGTCAACTCCATATCAAAACCGATTCGGCTATCTACGCTGTCGCGCAAGGAAATCGTGAACGAGCTCCAATTTTGCTCACCTGCGGGAAATGCGAATGCCAAAGAGAATCCGTTCGCAACCACAGGGTTCACGAAAGTAATGCTTTGCTCCGCCGCTTCCTGATCGGTGGAGAATTTTATATACTCCGAATTGTTATCCGGATTGTACGACGTCGTAAACGTCTCTTTGTCGTAAGCGAAATAATCTTCCACTTGACCCGTCGCCGTTCCGTCTGCTTCTCTTGCATACAAAGGCACTTCATACTCGTGCAAGTATCCGTTCTCTTTCGTCGTATCTTTGTTCGAGTATATGATGTATTCCACCTTTACGCTGTCGCCGTATTTCTCTTTATCCGGCGTAAAGATGCCGCCTTCCAACACTTCTCTTGTACCCTGCTTATCGTATACCGCAATTTCATATTTTGCGTTTAATTTATTCCCAACGTAAGATACGTAATCGTATGCTACGGGTTGCGGGAACATTACAGGTACGCCGTCGAAAAGTCGTTTTAACTCCGTGAGCGATTCCACTGTCCACTTTTCTATCTTTTCCGATTGCTTCACGTTATAGGAGAGCGTTTTTGTCGCTGTATTTCCTAAATAGTCCGTCGCGGTATACACTACGCAATACGTACCACCTAAAAGCGGCGTAAATGCGCCCTCTTCCACGATAATACGCTCGGCACCGCCTACGCGAACGACATCCATCGTTACGTCCAGCATGCCGCTACCGCCCTGTGCAGTAGCTTCGGACACGGGGATATGATTACCTACGTAAAAGTCGCCCGACGCCCGCTCTGCTTCAATGGTAATAGGATTCAATGCGCTCGTCGCGAACACCTTGAACGTTTTTCTAGACATATTTCCCGCTACGTCCGTCGCTTCGTACGTGAGCGTGTAATATCCGCCTTTCGTCGGTGTAAAACCACCGTCTTTAATTTCTACGTTTTCCCCCGAGGGCGAAACTACCGTACAGACAGGCGTAATGCTACCCGATACCACGTCCAAGCTTTGCGCCACGTAAAGCGGATAATTCTTCCCAACCTGCGCGGAAGGGATTACTTTTGCCTCTTCCCCGAACGAGAATACGGGAGAAGCTTTATCTTCCAACGCGGTACTGTTCATACCTTGCCCGCAAACACTCAAAATCATCAACTGCGCCTTTTGTGCAGAGAAACCTCTCATGGTCACGGATAAATTTACGCGCCCGGTCTTGAAGCCCCACCACGCGTTACCGTAGCCGACCTGATTTTCGTTGTGAAATGACTGCATGTATACCATTCCGCCCGCAGGTCCAACAAACGATACCTTATTCGTCGTTGTGTCGTAACGCAATTTCATGGGACGATGGCGATTCGACGGCTCGTTTACGTCTACAGCGTCGCGCGTATAACCTTTGAACGCGGCAATACCGGTCGCCGTATACAAAGAAGCCGTCGGCGTGTCTGCCAAAATTCTTACGTCTGCCCAATACAGGTTTCTATTGACAAGCGTAATTTTTAAATAGTTGTTCTCGTCGTCAGCGTCTTGAAGCTTGATTTCCACCTCGGTATAATCGAGGACACCACGCACAGCCGGAATGGGTGCGAGCGTTATCAAGTCGTCAGCTTCTGTAAAGCCGCTTATATCCAACGTGTTTTTAAAAGAAATGCTTCTGTTATCGGCTTCGGAGGTCATCAACAAGCCGTTTAATTCCCAAGGCTGTAAATTTTGCTCGGCATCCGAGCTGACAGTTTTCATCTCTTCGGGTTTTTTATAATCAGTAGCATAATTGCCGTATTTCATATAATCGGGAACGTCTACGTTATCCTCCAATTCGATTCCTTCGACGTTCTCCCAAAGCGAAGAAGCTGTTTGTACCTCGGGCGCATCATTTTCAGCACTGGTATATTGTGTGCCGACGAATATTCCGCCGAGCATCGCCACAACAGCAAGCCCCGCTGCTATGCACGCTATACCTTTCTTTATCTTTCCCATAAAAAGCCTCCTTTCTTAACCTTTTAAGCCGGTTATACCAATAGACAAGTTCATCATCCTTTTTCTTACGCACAAGAATATAACGAACATAGGTAAACTCAACATATACAAACCTGCCATTTGCACAGGTGTAACCGCAACTTCGGGATTATCGTTGCTAAACTGGAAGTGCCATGCACCATACGCAAGCGTTGGCGAACTCGGCAAATACACCATCGGTCCCATATAATCGTTCCACACACCGATAAAGCTTTGTACGAAGAGGATGAAGAGCAGAGAATAAATCATCGGGAACATAACCGTGAGCATGGCTCTAAAATGTCCTGCCCCGTCTATGAACGCAGCATCTCGATAATCGGTCGAAACGTTTTTCCACGTTGCATACAAGATCAAAAATTCTCCACCAAAGCCTGCCATCGACCAAATGAATATACCCCACATCTTGTCATATAAACCGAGTAGATACATATATTCGATACAAGCTGCCGTCGAAGCAGAAATGGGTACGTATTTATAAAACAGTACAAACGCCCACATGGCTGCTACAAAAGGAATATAATTATATTTTGCAACAAGGTAACTTACCAAACAAGGAGGAATGAGTGCACAGATCGATTTACCCAAAGCATAAATGATACTGTTTCCAACCATGTCCCATGCTCTGATCGTTACACTTCTTTTGACGATTTTTACAGACTCGAATGCAAGTGCGTAATTGCTAAACATCCAACCGCCGTGTGATTGTCTTGGTAACCCAAAAGGATTAAATTTGAAGTCGTAAACATTTTTTAAGCTGGTTATTCCCATCCAAAACAAGAACGCCAAAAAGATTACAACCCACAACGTCGCTAATAACCATCCAATGATAGGAAAAATTTGTATTTTTGTATTCTTTTTCTTCATGGCTTTAATATTCTACCTCCGGATCAAATAAATCAAACAATTTTTTTGTTGCCCAAATAACAGGTACAGAAACCAAGCCTACTGTTAAATTAACAGCCGAAGTATAGCCATACATATATTCCCTGCTAACGCCTGTGATGTCATCACCTAAGATAGACGCCTGCATATAATATCCAAACGTTATCGTTGATTCGGGGACGTCTTTTCCGGTTCCATATACGGCAAACAAAGGACCTGCTTCGTTAAAGAAACCACTGAAAATCGTTAAACACTGGATTTGTATCAACGCAAACATCATTGGTATTGCCAAATAAATAAATTCTTGAAACATCGTAAGCCCTTCAAGCTTGCCATAATCGACTAACTCTTCGGGGGTTTTTCTCATCGTCCCTACGTTAACAAGCAATGCACCACACATTGAATTGAAGAATTTATATGCACACAGTATCCAAAATGCATTATCGGAATATAAGGGGGGAACAAAGTCTGCCCTGGGTCTATTTAATATAAATTCCCAAGCGTTTCGAAGCGCGTCGTTGATAAAAGCTTTAAAGCCCAACGCCGTTATCATTCCCGAAAGAATACCGGGAATAAACATAACCACCATATAGAAGCTCGAAAACGGTAATTTCTTATAAATAATGAAGGCAATCACATAACCAACTGGTATCGTAAATATATCCAGCAGCTGAAAAAGCATACCGTTTAATAAGTAGTGATTCGTATTTGGATCTATGAATATTTCGTTAAAGAATCTCGTAAAGTTTGTAAACAGCTTGCTAAATTCATAAAACCTTTGTTCCGTTCCATCGTAATATTTAAAAGCCAATAAAACGGAATTGATATTCAAAGCAATGTGAAACATAAAAAAATGTATCATCACAGGCAATAAGATAGAAATAGCAAAAATCTCTGCCTTTCTTCTACCTACCTGTCTTTTCTTTCTTATTTTATGCATAGGAAACCTCGATAAAGCTTAATCTTGATCAATAGGAGGGAATACTGCCGTTTTAAACGGTTCGTCATAATTGTTATGAAGTCCTTGAATAAAATCTGCAGCAGTAACCTTCGTATTAACACCGTCAATTCTTATCACATCATTAAACAAAGGTCCAGTGTAGTGCCCAATGTTAGGAATTTTTGAAGCGAAATCCAATTTCACAGGTCCACGATATACGTGATTCGCTTCAATAGAAGCACCACGGTGAATAATTTCCACGCGCGGATCTCTCTTCAAGCGATACAAGTTGCGTCCAAACGGCGTAAGATCTTGCAATTCCTCTTCGGTTAATGTATATTCCAAAGGCAAGGTAACACCCGTATGCTTCGTAAAGCATTTCAACCCTTCAGTGGAATTTTGATATTGCAACCAAAGCTCAGCAAGCTTTTGTTTAACGGGATCGTCTCCCACCGTTTTTTCGTTTACAACTACGGCACAACCACCCGTCCACGTGCCAAGCGTATATTTATCATCGCTAGGATCGTCAGGATCTCCGTTCGTTTCATCAAACGAAGGCATGGGCATCATTCTAAATTCGCGCTGTCCATAAGCATTTTCATCGTTGTTTACGCTCATAGAATTGAACGTTGCGCGCGCTTCGTTCTCCCACCATTCACCTTCAATAAGCATCGCAATCGGCGTGTCAGTTTCCTTACTCATAAGGAAGTCTTGTTGTGCCGCACCGTAGGAAAGCTTAGCGGTTGCGCCGGGATCATAAAACGTTTTACCGTTGTCCGTTTTCTCGAACAACTTGAACGCCATCTCGACCGCCGCTGCATAGCCTCTCGTATCGATCAGCTTATACGCGGTGTTGGGTGTGATGCTTTCTGATCCGTCTTCGGCGATCTTTCCGTCTCCGTTAAAATCATAGTCGCCTATGTAATCGCTAAACAGATCGTACCACGTATCCGAACCATCTACTTGTGCAATAACCGCAGGTTGCATCGTTTTTGAATATTGTACTTTCGTCGAGAACGTAAATCCGGAATACCCTTTTCTACGAATACGACCTAACAAATCATACAATTCGCCAATCGTTGCAGGCATACCGTCGATACCGTTATAATCGTTCCAGCCCTGTTCTACGAATAAATCCCAGTCAACGATAAAACCCGTCACCGTATCTTCAAACGGTAAAACCATATATTTAGGGTTTTCCGCTGTACCTAAGTTCAATCTTTCACGGGTAGTCTCCAAAGAGAGTCTATCGACGATGGATTGGTAATCATCTTGCGTTTTCCATCCGTTGCGCTCCGCGTCCCAAGAAACTTGACCATTCTCGTCGTATACGTTGGCGGTCATAATGTTCGTTACGTCGTACGTCACGCCTACATCGACATAGGGCATGAAATCAGACGTTGACGTATAGTAAATATCTTCTGCGTCCGTACCAATTTCCATCTTCAAATGCAAATCGGTGAACTCCTTGTTGGGCGTCAATGCGATATGCACGCCCGTTTTTCCCTCTTCAAAGCTTACGTCTTTGAACTTGTTCTCAAAGTTGACTATAAGCTCTTTCAACCACTCGTGACCGAAACCACCGTTAAACACTTTAATGTTCAATTGAGACATATTCTTGTAGGGATCAGATCCACAAGCGGTAAACGCCGAACAACTTAACATTCCCGCAAGGCTTAACGCCGCAATTTTTTGTACTTTTTGCATCTTTTTCATCATTATATATTCTCCTTTCTTTTCATCATAATATTTTTTCCGAAAACGAAGCTGCTGAGTATCATTAGCAAGCCCATCGGTAAGCCCAAATCACCGCTTGCGCCACAACCTGAACATCCACCGCCGCCATTGCCTCCGTTCGAGGCTACTTCTACCGTTACGTAGACCGTTTTTTCCGATCTATTGCCCGCCTCGTCCTCGGCAGTCAGCAATACGCGGTATGAACCCTCTTGATCCGCCGTAAACTTCCCGTTTGTAAGCTGTATCTTTTGCGTGCCGTAATATACGGATACTTCCACGGGTACGCTTCCGGACACGTTATCCGTTGCCGTAATCGTCGGAATGGTAATCTGCGTATTTTTCTTCACCGTCATATCGGTAAATTCGTTTCCGATTTCGGGCGCGACGTCGTCATGTGACACAACGACGGTATACGAATATATATTTTTCAACGTTTCGTACGGTTCTTTATCCGCCGCATAGAACGTGACCGTGTATTCTCCCAGTGATGCAGCTAAAAAGCTCGTTCCGTTGTTTTCAATCAATACACCGTCTTTTACAATGCTAACCATTATATCAAGAGCTTCACCGCTTGCGTTCTGCGCCGTAACGGTCGCAAGCGCTACGTTGATCCCCGTATACGTTTGCGTTATATAGCCTTCTTCGACAATGAACGTAGGCAATTCGCGTTCACAAACTTCCACCGCTCTCTCGCACGTAGCCGTATATCCCGCACCGTCCTTCACCGTATACTGTATCAAATACGAACCGACCATATCCAAAGACAGTGTCTCGCTCGTGATTTCGGTAAACTTCGTTTCATCCGGTTTTTTAACCGCCAACGTTACGACGACACTTTCATTCTGCGCCGCGTCACCCGCAACGACGTCCGCCTTGCCAACGGTTATCGTCTGACCTTTCGCTGCGTACGTTACGTCATTTACACCATTCAACCAAATTGTGGGAGCATCCATATCCAGCCAGCGCGCTTTCAACGTTTCATTTTTTTCAGAAAGCTCGGATATATCCCCCGTCCATTCTTGATCACCGATAAACCAACCGTCGAACACCCAGAAGAGTCTTTCCGGATTTTCAGGCACGACAATTCGATTCGTCGTGTTTTTTGAATGCACGATCTCTTGAATCGTATCGCCATCGTTAAAGTCGATTTTAAGTGTGTACGGCGTTTCCACGTGCACGGTATACGTTTTGGATATTGCACCCAATATCGTATCTTTCCACGTATCGTCCGTTATAGTGAGTGTCTTATCGCCCACCGTCGAAACGTCAACCGCTTGCGTAACATCGAAACTTGCCGTTTTTTCATACCAGCTGTTACCATAAGTGTGGCTGTATATGCCTTTGATTTCGCCTATTTCCTCGTTTTGAGGAATGTATACGTCCATACCGGAAACCGTTGCATTTTCAAACGTCGTTTCGTATTTATATTTAGCTTGAACGCTTTCTCCCGTCATTAACGTTCCCGCAATTTGTTTGAAGCATACGTCCGTTCCGTGGTCATCTACACCGTCCACAGTGAAATTAGACGAAAAGCTAACCTTGTAGCCATCTTTAAAATCTTCTAACGTCGGCAAACCGAAGGTCGTATTTTCCAAGCTGCCATCTACTGCCTTAAACGATTTCGTACCGTCAAACTCAGCAAGCGTATCGCTTTTAAGATAATCCTGTTTTTTCGTTCTTACGGATAATACGTCGTCCGTCCAAACGAGCTTCACATAGCCGTCATCTGAAAGGTTCCAATACTTTGGATCACCAATTATATGGGACAGGAAACACGGGTAAGTTGCGTTCGTTATTTCTTCCGTTATTTTTCTATTGTAAAACATATCCTTTTGGCGATGGCTCGAACGTATTTGCGTTGTTCCACCCTCAGGCGTATATTCTAAGTGAACAGTCGTAACCGAGTTTCCATTAGACTTTGTTACGATTCCGTATACTATATCGAAATATTTACTCTCGTCGTCTACGTCTGAGATACGGATTCTAAAATCACCGTAATAACCCTTATTCGCATCATACTTTTCAGGGAAGTTGAAAACCAGCGTCGTGTCGCCTTTAAACACGCCCTTAACAGTACCCTCGTACGCGGAATCCGACGAAATGCGCAAGCCACCATCCGCGCTTACCGTTCCCGTCGTTTCTTCCAAGAGCTCGCTAAGCTTCAACTCCTCTAAGGGATTATTTTTCAGCCACGCCATATAGTTGGTATAAAAACTCGGCTCCGTTAAATTTTCTACCGCCAAGGAATAGCTCGTGTCATTCGACGTGATTTCGGTTATGCACACGTCCGTTCCGTGGTCAGCTACACCGTTAACAGTGAAATCGGACGAAAAGCTAATCTTGTAGCCGTCTTTAAAATCTTCTAACGTCGGCAAACCGAATTTCGTAGCTTCTAAATTGCCGTCCACGGCAGCAAAGCCGTATCTCGCCGTATCCGTCGGATCGTACGTACCGTCAAATTCCGCCGTCGTCTCACCGCCCGTAGACTTTTTGCTCGTCTTTACGGCTACGACGTCGTCCGTCCAAACGAGCTCCACATACCCAACGTCGTAAGATGTATAGGACAGGAAATTCGGGAAGCTTGCATTCGTTAATTCGTTCGTTATTACCTTGTTGTAAAACATATCCTTTTGGCGATGGCTCGAACGTATTTGCGTTGCTCCGCCCGCAGGCGTATATTGTACGTACGAAGTCGTACATACTGTTCCTTTAGCATTTGCGGCGATTCCGTATATTATTTCGAAATATTTACTCTCGTCGTCTACGTCTGCAACACGGATTCTAAAATCACCGTAATAGCCCTTATTCGCATCATACGTTTCAGGGAACTTGAAAACCAGCGTCGTGTCGCCTTTAAACACGCCCTTTACTTCGGCTTGGTACGCCGAATCCGACGAAACGCGCAGACCGTCTTCTATCTTGACGCCTGCCTTGGTGTCCAACAAACTTGTAGTGGCGATTTCCACCGCGTCCGCGGCGGTTGCTTTCACGCCGTTATGTAAGAACAAGCCACCGAGCGAAAGCACTCCCAGCAACAAAATCGATAAAATTCTGATACTTAATCGTTTTGTAAAGACTTTCACTTTAATTCTCCTTTCCTATAAATTTTTTATTTAATGAAAAACCCCGTTTTTTCAATGACCCATAAAATTAATCATTTAAGAAAATTTCGAAACAACCATTTTATTCGAGTTTTCTCATATAATCGATTAAATCTCGAAGAAACGCACATCGCGCCGAACTGTCATTCGGCGTCATTATTTTTCTTCTTTATTGAAGGATAATGTTTATTATGTACCATCAACACAATCCACTCCCGTATACTATAATACCATACATTTAAAGAGATGTCAAGGATTTTCTTTGTTTTTTTCACGGATTTTTTTTGCCTAATCGGTTTTGTAAAGTAAGAAAACGTATTTTATAACAAAATGCGCCGTGTGGAATTTTTTTATTTGTTTGAATGTAAAATTAAAAACCTTGTCTACGACAGCATAGACAAGGTTTTTTACGTTTTATCGCAAATAATACGGCAATTCTTCGCCGATCGAAAAAATGATAAATCCATTCTTCTTTTCCTGTGCGCACGGCTTTTTCGACGTTCTTTTCGTCGCTTTTTTAGTTGCCGTGTTTTTTACTTCTATCGGGGCAATCAATTTTTCCGCCACTTCTTCCGCAGGCGCGGCAATTACGTGGCTATTTTGCATATCCGGCGCATCCGTTTTTACCTTAGAATAGCCGTTGTTTTCCACTCTTTTAATTGCGTTCTTTCCGATTGACATTTTCGATAATCTCCTTTGTGAGTTTTATATATTCCATAGCGCTCCTACTCGTCTTTTTAAAAGCAACGACGGGACGGCTGCTATCTTGCGCCCATTCTACCGCACTATCCACGCGTACGTACGTATCAAACAAATGCACTCCTTCCAGCGCTTGCAACGTTTCGAGCGTTTGCTTGAAATATTTTTTCCGTTCGTCGGCTTTGGTAATTGCAATTCCTAAAATTTCTAATTTCGGACTGATCCTTTGCACTTGATTGCAAAACTCGAACATATTCGCCAAGCCGAAAAGTCCCCAAGGACTCGCTTCAACGGGAATAATCACGTAATCGGCTACGCACATAATGTTCATTACCCAACCGCCAAGCGTGGGCGGTGAATCGATCAATACGTAGTCGTAATATCCGTTAGCGCAAACTTTTGCCAAGCATTTTGCAAGCACCGTTTCTCTTTGCCATTTGGAAAACAAATCAAATTCAATCGAGCTCATCAAGGAAGACGACGGCACAATGTCTAATCCGTCTATATCCGTAGGCGAGATGAACTCGGAAACGTCTTTCTCTTCTTTGACGCAAGAGTAAATCGTTTTGCCGTTTTTGGCAAATTCTAACGCCTGCTCTTCGTCGAAATAGGAAATGGTAAGGTTCATTTGCATATCGCCGTCGATCATCAAAACCTTATACCCGTCCCCAGCCATTGCGCAAGCCACGTTAGAACACGTGGTCGTTTTTCCACTGCCACCCTTATTGTTTGCAAAAGCTATCACTTTCGTTTTACTCATAATCGTATCCCCTTTTATAGTAACCACGTATCCAAACTTTTTGAACCGAAACTCGCTTGTTTCGGAGCGGGTTTATCTTTTTTCTCCACTCGTTTGATCGGCGTATCTTCTTGTAAAAAAGCCGAAAGCTCCGCAATCCCTTCACCCGTGATCGAACTGACGGGAAATATCTTTTTACAACCTGCGATCTGCAACCAACGCCGAACCCGTTCCACGTTTGCGTCTGGTTTATCTATCCCCGTGATAATGCCGATCGTTTCACGATTTACCATACTCGTTAAGCAAGGCGAAAAAATGGAATACGGTTCGTTTGCCGAAAGCACCAAGCCCACCACGTCCGCTTCATACGCGTAAAGCGCCAACGCACCGCTCGTTTCTCTGCGCTCGGTATATTCGCCCGGGGTGTCGATTACCGTGTCCATATAATTGACGTATTGCGTTTTATAATATTTAATTTCTTCGCCGCGCAAAGCTTGCGTTAAAGTTGTCTTTCCCGCCGCCACTCGACCGAGCAACATTAATTTTTTCATTAGGTTTTCGTCAGCTCACAACAGGTGTAGCCTAATTTGCCTATGAAATATTCCCTAATCGCCACGAACGCGGCTTCTACCGACGAAACGCTGCCCGTAATGATCAGCGTACCCGTAAATCGATCGACAAACCCGATTTCCGCCCCCGAAGCTTTCATGGCTATATCTGCCGCAATCACGGCGCTTTCATACGGAATCACCGTGAGTACCCCGATCGCGCTTTTCGTATAATCCGCTTGCGGATCTAACCCGAGCTTGACGTATAACGTTTCTCCGGGATTTGCAATAATGTGGCAAAGCGTGATTTGCTTCCCTGGAACAAATTCTTGAATGATCGTCATTTTATCTTTTAATTCCATGCTCTTTTCTCCTTACCCGCCGATTTGGCATTTTAATCCGCTTTCTTGCGCTACGCTTAAAAGATATTCCATCTTCTCCTTAGACGGCGGTTCAACGTCTTTGAGTGCGTAATCTCTGTTCAAGCCCGCGTATTTATCCTGCCCCAAGCGGTGATACGGCAACAAATGATGCTCTTCCACGCTTTTCAAACTTGCAGCAAACTTAGAAACGGCTTTTATCTCTTCCGCAGTGTCGTTAAATCCTGGAACGACAGGCGTTCTTACAATCAATTCTACGCCGCTTTGCGCTATCTTTTTAGCGTTTTCCAAAATCAACTCGTTATTCGCTCCCGTAAATTCCTTATGCTTTGCGGAATCCATATGCTTTATATCCAACAAATATAAATCCAAAGAAGGCAATATCGCTTCAACTGCTTCAAACGGTGCGTTTGCCGTCGATTCTACCGCCGTATGCAGACCGTGTTCTTTGCAAGCTCGAAGCAAATCTCGGGCAAACTGGGGTTGTGCTAAAATCTCCCCGCCTGAAAGCGTTATCCCCCCGCCGCTTCTGCGGTAATACGGCAAATCACAAAGAAGTTCGGGTAAAATTTCTTCTACCGTGACGTCCTTGCCCACGATTTTCTCCCTGCCGTTTTCTTGCATAGTCTGTATCTCATACGACTGCGATTCGGGATTACAACACCAAGCACAGTGCATATAACAACCTTTAAAAAAGACGATGGAACGTATTCCCGGTCCGTCGTGAATCGAGAAACGCTGGATATTAAAAATACGCCCTTTCGTTTGATATATGCTCATATGTACAATTTATCCTATTATCCTTTACCGCCTTAAAAACCTTGCTCTGTACGATTGATAATATCGTTTTGCAAGGAACGGGAAAGCGTTGTAAACAACGCGCTATACCCCGCCACTCGCACGACGAGCGTCTTATACTTTTCGGGATTTTTCTGCGCGTCTAAAAGCGTTTCTTTCGTTACGACGTTAAATTGCATATGCATACCCTTTTGATCGAAATAGGAACGGATAAGCGCTACGAATTTCGTCAATCCCGACATTCCCGAAAGTGCGGAAGGGTGGAATTTTTGGTTCAAAAGCGTTCCGTTGCTCGCCACGCATTGTTCGAGCTTTGCCACGGAATTTGCCGTTGCCGTAGGTCCTTTTTTATCCCTGCCCGAAGCAGGTCCGATACCGTCCGCAATCGGCGTGTAGGCAAGTCTTCCGTCAGGCGTTGCGCCCGTTTGCGCGCCCAAAGGTACGTTTGCCGACACGGGATACAGCCCCGCTTGGAATACGCCCCCACGGGGATTTTTATATTTTTCTACTTCTTTCGTATACGTGTTCGCAACGTCGCGCGCGAACATATCCGCTTCGCAGATGTCGTTGCCGTATTTCGGGCAGGTTTCGTCAATCAAGCGTTTGATTTCTTGGTATCTCTCTCTTTGCGCTTCTGTTAACCCTGCTCCTGATACGACTTCTTCATAAATGGTGCGAACGACCGTCTCGTCAATCGAAACGCCTTCCTTAGCAAGCGTACACGCCACTTCGCAAGTGATTTTCTCCGCCGCCGCGTCGTCAATCGCGTAGCCAAAATTCGCTTTTAACGCATCTCGAAGTTCTGATAACGTTACCTTTTTCTCTTCAAATACAAGCTGTTTGATGGCAAGTAAGCCGTCGGTGTTATTCGCGATCCCAAAGCCTTGCGGACCTGTAAAGTTATAGATCGCGCCCCCTTCTTGCAAGGACTTTCCGCGCCCGATACAATCTTCCACCATACACGATTGAAAGGGCAAAGGACAACGCGTTGCGTGCGCCGTGTCGATCGCGTTATTTGCGTTTACAAGTAATTTTATAAAATGGCTTTGTTGCGTTTTATAGGCGTTATAAAATTCTTCAAACGTTTGCATCTTTGCAACGTCGCCCGTCTTCGGTCCGATTTGCACGCCTTTATCTACGCCGTTAGAAAATACGAGCTCCATAGGACGGCACATATTAAAGAATGCCGCGTCGTGCCAACCGTCCGTTTTACCGCCCTTTTGCGGTTCTACGCAACCGATAATGCAATAATCTCTCGCGTCTTCAAGAGAAAGTCCCCTTGCCATGATCGACGGAATGATAATTTCGTCGTTATAATAAGCGGGAAGCCCCGTACCTAATCTCGTGAGTGCCGCCGCCTTGATCAGCAAAGACTCATTAGATCCGTTCCATACGCGAATGGATATGGACGGTTGCGGTAAAGGTACGTGCATAGACGCTTCCAAGCACATATACGATAAATCGTTGGTTGCATCTAAACCGTATACGTTTTGACCGCCGACGATTAAATTTTGGAACATGCCGTAGCCCGCAAACCCGTCCGCGGACACCGCGTCGCGCACCTTATTAACGTCGTTGAGTTTCACCCAAATACAATCAATAAGCTCTTGCGCCTGTTCTATCGTAATCTTTCCGCTTGCTACGTCTTTTTTATAAAACGGATACATGTATTGATCGAAACGACCGGGGGAGATGGAATGTCCGCTCGACTCCATTTGAAGCAACCGCCGCACCACCGAGCAGGACTGACCAGGTTGGCGGAAGTCCGTTTCGT
>JAZUQM010000164.1:0-2587 GCA_045605705.1 Candidatus Scatosoma sp. | reverse complement strand
CTTGAAAAGTGTATGGAGCTTGGGTACAAGTTCCCCGAAATCACGACTTGGATAAGGGCGAAGAAAGAAGACTTCGCCATGGTGCGTGATATCGGTATCAAGGAAACGGGCATTCTCGTCAGCTGTTCGGACTATCACATTTTCAAAAAGCTGAACATGACGAGAAAACAGGCGTTCGACCATTATCTTGGGGTTGTGAAACAGGCTTTTGAGGCGGGTATTTCTCCCCGTTGCCATTTAGAGGACTTAACCCGTGCGGATTTCTATGGCTTCGTAGTTCCGTTCGTAAACGAGCTTGTTAACCTTTCCCACCAAACGAACATTCCCGTTAAAATTCGTATGTGCGATACGATGGGGTACGGCGTGCCTTTCACGGGTGCAGCGCCCCCCCGCAGCGTTCCCGGTATTGTTTACGGTTTGCACCATTATTCGGACGTTACCCCGGAAATGCTTGAATGGCACGGTCATAACGACTTTTATATGGGCGTAGCCAACGCAACCAGCGCTTGGCTTTATGGCGCAAGTGGGGTAAACTGCTCTCTTCTCGGTATCGGCGAAAGGACGGGCAACGTCCCTACCGAAGCGATGGTTATGCAGTACGCGTCCTTGCGCGGTACCCTCGACGGCATGGATACGACGGCAATTACGGAAATCGGCGAGTATTTTGAAAAAGAGCTCGGCTATGATATTCCGCCTATGACGCCGTTTGTAGGAAGCGCGTTCAACCTTACCCGTGCGGGCGTTCATGCCGACGGCATGATGAAAGACGCGGAGATTTACAATATCTTCGATACGGAAAAAATTTTGAACCGCCCTCCTGAAGTTTCTATTTCCAACACCTCGGGACTTGCGGGCATTGCCTACTGGATTAACAAGCATTATAAGCTTTCGCCCGAAAAACAGGTTGGTAAACAGGACTGGATTGTTCAAGAGATGAAAAAGGCGATCGACGGGTTGTATGCGGACGGCAGAACGACGGTTATGGGCGAAGAGGAGCTTGAAGGCTTGTACGAAGCGTACAGCAAAGAGGGCAGAAGTAAATTAAACAGAGAGCTTTAATTATGGGTTATACAATAGCACAAAAAATCATCAAAGAACACCTCGTATGCGGGGAAATGGTAACGGGCAAGGAAATCGGTTTGAAGATCGACCAAACGCTTACCCAAGACGCAACGGGTACGATGGCGTATCTTCAATTCGAGGCGATGGGGATTGACCGTGTAAAAACGGAGCTTTCCGTAGCCTACATAGACCACAACACCTTGCAGGCGGGTTTTGAAAACGCGGACGATCACCGCTACATTCAAACGGTAACCAAAAAACACGGTATCCGTTTTTCTCGCCCCGGTAACGGCATTTGCCATCAGGTACATTTAGAGCGTTTCTCTAAGCCCGGTAAAACACTTATCGGTTCGGATAGCCATACCCCCACAGCGGGTGGTATCGGTATGCTCGGTATGGGCGCGGGCGGCTTGGACGTAGCCGTAGCCATGGGCGGCGGTACGTACTATATCACCATGCCTAAAATGATAAAGGTCAACCTCGTAGGCAAGCTTAGCGACTACGTAGGCGCAAAGGACGTCATTTTGGAGGTGCTTCGTCAGCTTGGCGTAAAAGGCGGGGTAGGCGCAATCGTAGAATACGCGGGCGAGGGGGTAAAAACCCTTTCCGTGCCTCAGCGCGCTACGATTACCAACATGGGTGCGGAGCTTGGCGCAACTAGCTCTTTATTCCCCTCCGACGAGATTACCAAGGCGTTCCTCAAGGCGGAAAATCGCGTAGAGGATTGGGTGGAGCTTTCTTCGGACGAGGACGCCGTATTCGACGCGGAATACACGGTGGATTTATCCGCGCTCAAACCCTTGGCAGCTTGTCCCCACAGCCCTGACAACGTAAAGAGCGTTGCCGAGCTTTCGGGCATGAAAATCAATCAGGTTTGTATCGGGTCTTGCACCAACTCCTCGCTTGCGGATATGCTTACCGTAGCGGCGATGCTCAAAGGCAAGACGGTACACCCCTCCGTCAGCCTTTCCATTTCTCCCGGCTCTAAGCAGGTGTATACTATGCTTGCGGAGTGCGGCGCGCTTGCCGACCTTATCGGTGCGGGCGCGAGAATTTTGGAATGCGCTTGCGGACCTTGTATCGGTATGGGTTTCTCGCCCAATTCCGCGGGCGTCAGCCTTCGTACTTTTAACAGAAACTTTCTTGCACGCAGCGGGACTGCGGACGCGCAAGTATATTTGGTATCCCCTGAAACGGCGGCGGCGTCGGCACTGACAGGGGTATTCACCGACCCGACCACGCTTGGCAAAGCGCCTAAAATTAAAATGCCCAAGGCGTTCAAGATTAACGATAACCTCATTGAAATGCCTGCGAAGGTAGAGGATATGGACGAGGTTACGGTGGAAAGAGGGCCTAATATTAAGCCCATTCCCGTTGGTAAAGAACCGGATAAAGATTTGTCGTGCGAACTCATTTTGAAAGTGGGCGACGATATCACGACCGACCATATTATGCCCGCAGGTACGAAAGTATTGCCGTACCGCTCCAACGTGCCGAAGCTTTCCGAATTTTGCTTTACCGTATG
>JAZUQM010000163.1:0-6779 GCA_045605705.1 Candidatus Scatosoma sp. | reverse complement strand
TTTTTCGGGGGCAGGTATTTAGGGCATTTGTTTTCGGGGAATTTGGGTACTCGGCTTTCGGGTGAGGTATGGAACGAGGAACTGCAAATCTTTGAAAAAGTCAAAGGGGATAACAGCTTTTTGATTTTGCTATACGGCACGGTAACCTTGGTGGTAGCGATTCTTTTTTTCGTGGTGTGGCTGATGAATATCAGGGGCAATCACGAAAACGATTTGCGGGTGGCGGAGGGCAGAAGATTGACCTCTTTCCGCGAGGATATGCGCTCGCTTATCAACCATAGGTTTTATATCCCGCTGTTAATACCGCCCTTTATCGGGCTTGCCTTTTTCACGATCATGCCCCTCATTTTCATGGTGCTTATCGCGTTTACCAACTACGATTACGCACATATGCCCCCCGGCAAGCTTTTCGACTGGGTCGGATTTGCGAATTTCAAGCTCATGTTCTCCCTTTCGGGCGGAGGGACAGGGTTTGCGCTCGTGTTTTTGCGGGTGCTCGTTTGGACGTTTATTTGGGCGTTTTTCGCCACGTTTACCAACTATTTTTTAGGGCTTGTGATTGCGCTGCTCATTCATAAAAAAGGGATAAAGCTCAAGGCGCTTTGGCGGACGCTATTTGTGATTGCAATCGCCGTTCCGCAGTTCGTAACCCTGCTTTTGATGCAAAAGATTTTGGATGGGGACGGGATATTGAACGCGATTTTAGGTACGCGGATTCTATGGCTCACCGACCAAAGAAATTTATCGCTTTTGCCTAGGCTTATGATTATTCTCGTCAATATTTGGATAGGCGTACCGTATACCTTGCTTATGTGCTCGGGGATACTCATGAATATTCCCGCGGATTATTATGAGGCGGCAAAAATCGACGGCGCAGGGGCGGTTAGGATATTCTTCGATATCACGCTGCCGTATATGATGCATATTACCGCGCCTTATCTCATAACGCAGTTCGTAGGAAATATCAATAATTTCAACGTCATATGGCTGCTTACGGGCGGCGGACCGGTGGATAACCTGCATTATGGGGGAGGCACGCAGGCGCAGTCCACAGACTTGCTTGTAACTTGGCTGTATCGGCTCACCACCGACCAAAACCCCAAATACAACGTCGCGTCCGTTATCGGTATCGTCATTTTCGTGATTAGCGCCGTGCTTTCGCTGATCACCTATAACCGCACTTCGGCAGTCAAAAGCGAGGAGGCGTTTCAATGAGAACAAGTATAAAAAAACTAGGGGGGAACGCCTCGAATATTCTCGTGTATTTCCTGCTTTCCGTCCTTGGGCTATTGTGGGTGTTGCCGATATTTTATTTGGTGTATACGGCGTTTCGCGTAACCCCGTCTACGGGGATTATCAATCAACTTTTTCCCGAGGGGTTAAGGTTAGGCTTTGGGAATTTTACAAGATTGTTCAAAGATACCATGTTCGCAAGGTGGCTTTTGAATACCATTGTCGTTTCCGCGTCCTCGTGCGCGCTTACAACGCTATTTATTTTAATGGTCAGCTACGCGCTTTCGCGTATGCGCTTTAAGCTTAGAAAATCCATTATGAACATCCTGCTTGTTTTAGGTATGTTCCCCGGGTTTATGAGCATGATTGCCGTGTACTTTATTCTCAAAGCCATGGGCTTGACCAACTCCCTGCTTGCGCTCGTGTTGGTGTATTCAGGGGGCGCGGCATTGTCCTATTATATATGCAAAGGCTTTTTCGATACCATTCCAAAAGCGATGGAAGAGGCGGCGATTTTGGACGGAGCAAGTCAATTCGTCATATTCAAGACGATTATTTTGCCCTTGGCAAAGCCGATTATCGTGTATACCGTCTTGACTTCCTTTATCTCGCCGTGGTGCGATTTCATTTTCGTGAACACAATTATCAGCGATAGGGAAAAATACACCGTTTCCTTGGGGCTGTATAAAATGATAAACGCCGAAAAGAACAGTTTTAACGATAATTTCACGGTATTTTGCGCGGGTGCGTTCGTCGTCGGCGGGATTATCGTCAGTTTATTTATGAGCATGCAAAAATATTACGTCGAAGGGATTACCGGCGGCGCAGTCAAAGGATAACGAAAAGCCGTTCAAACGAACGGCTTTTCTTATTATTTCCTGTTTTTGATAACCAACCGTTCCAAAAGCGCAACGGCGGCGTACATGATTGCGGCAAGGATACAAAGGATAAACACCGCGCTCATAACAAGGTCGAGCTTAAACACCTGCCCGCCGTATACGATAAGATAGCCGATACCCGCTTTGGATACGATATATTCACCCATAATCGAACCTATCCACGCCATACCGACGTTGATTTTCAGCATGGAAATGAAATTTGGCAAGGAGGAGGGAATAACAAGCTTGGTTAAAATTTGCAGCTTACTTGCGCCCATGGATTTAAGTAAAAGAATTTTATTTTCGTCCGTGGACATAAACCCGCCTAGCATATTCAAAATCGCGACGATTAACCCGATTAAAAGGGTCATAAACACGATGGCTTTGCTGCCCGTGCCAAACCAAATGATAATCAGCGGGCCAAGTGCGATTTTGGGCAGGGCGTTGAGTACGACGAAGTAGGGTTCGGAAATTCTTCTAAACGCCTCGCTCCACCAAAGTAGCAGGGCAATACCGTAGCCCAAGCCCACCGCAAGGAAAAATCCCGCGAGGGTTTCCCAAAGGGTCGTGCCGACGTGATAGAACAGCGTTCCGTTTTTATATAAATCCCCGATAGAAGCGAGCATACGTGAGGGCGAGCTTGTGATAAAGGGATTAATCCATTCAAACCTAGCGGAAAGCTCCCAAAGGGTAAGAAGAAGTAACAATATTGCAAACCGCGCGGCGTTCACCCACGCCGTTTTCTTTTTAACGCCTTGGAGATAGGCAAGGTGTTCGGGGGAGTAATTCGTTTGTTTCTTCATGCGTTTAACTCCTTCCAAAGTATTTCAAACCAACGTGAAAACTCCTTGTTTTCCCGCCGTTTTAAGGGCTCGGCTTCAGGGAAAAGGATATCATGCTCAGCCACTACGCGCGCGGGGCGGCGGGAGAGGACGAAAATCCTGTCCGCAACCGAAATTGCCTCGCTGATGTCGTGGGTGATGAGCAGCGCCGTCTTTTTCTCTTCTCGAATAATCTTATACACGTCGTCGCAAACGGACAGCCGCGTTTGATAATCGAGCGCAGAGAACGGCTCGTCAAGGAGTAACACGTCGGGGTCGACGGAGAGTGTGCGTATAAGCGCCGCCCTTTGGCGCATACCGCCTGAGAGTGAGGCGGGGTAGTTTTTAAGAAACTGTCCCAAGCCGTACTTTTCGGCAAGGGCGAGCGCGCGTTCGCGCGCTTTGGGCGTGTTTGTGCGCTTGATTTCAAGGGGCAGGAAGATGTTTTTTTCAATCGTCCGCCAAGGGAAAAGTTCGTCCTTTTGCAACATGTATCCAAACGACCCGCCCGAGGTTACCACCTTGCCCTTGGTCGGGGTCAAAAGCCCCGCAGCCAAGGATAAAAGAGTGGTTTTCCCGCAGCCCGACGGCCCGATTATAGCGACGAATTCGCCCTCGTTCACAAAGAAATTCACGTTTTCCAGCGCAACCGTTTCGCCCTGTTTGCTGTGATAGTGCATACAAACGTTTTCAAATCGTAAAACTTCTTTCATTTGCGTAAAACCTCAAAAGTTATTTAGTGCCGTATACCTCGTCATAGACCTTCTTCGCGTAGGAGTTGTTTGCAAGCTCGTCAAGCTCTGCTCTTCTCGTTAACTCGCCTGCGTTTTCAATGATATCCTGCAAGCGGTTGAAGCTGTCGGCGGTCATGCTAAGCTCGCTGCGCCAAGCGTCAATTGCGCGGTAGCGTTCTACGGAGGCGGCAAGCGAATCTACGGATACGCCTTCAAAGTACGCGGTCAAGTGCGGGGCAACCGAGGCGGAGGGGTTATTGTTGATAAATTTTACGGCTTTTGTAACCGCCCTAAGGAATCCTTCTGCGGTATCCTCATTTTTATTCAGCCAAGAATTTTTTGCGATAAAGCAGGTATAGGGAACTTCGCCCGACGCCTCGCCAACGGAAGCTACGACGTAGCCTTTGCCCGCTGCCTCGTATTCGTAGGCGGTGGGGTCGAACATGGTACAGTAATCCGCCGTACCTGCCTCAAACGCGCTTACCATGAGGTTAAACGCTACGTCGTAGTTCAAATCCAAATCCACGCCGTCTGTTAAGCCGTTGTTGTTAAGTACGTATTCAAAGGTCATGGCAGGCACGCCGCCCTTTCTGCCCGCAAGGATTTCCTTGCCTTGCAAATCCGACCATTTGAAGTTGGGTTGAGGGGTTCTTGAAACGAGGAAAGAACCGTCCCGCTTAGTGAGCTGACCGATAACGGTAGGTACGTCGGAAGAACCGCCTACCAGTACGTATAAAGCTGCCTCAGGCCCGCAAAAACCGATATCGCTTTCGCCCGAGAGCACGGCTGCCATAACGCTGTCCGCGCCACCGCCGTTGGTGAGCTCGATTTTAATATTTTCTTCTGCAAAATACCCAAGCGATTCCGCAAGGTATAAAGGGGCATAGAATACCGAATGCGTAACCTCGTTAAGCCGTACCGTTTTCATTTCGTCGTCATCGGTACAGGCGGAGAGGGGTAAGAGAGTTAAACAAGCGGCGAGCGCCGCGGAAAGGGATTTAGCAATTTTTTTCATAAAACGCTCCAAATAAAAAATTTTAAGATAATATATTATATGAACGCCCATTTATAATTGACAATTGCAAAAATTCGTATTATAATGATTAAACTAAAATAGCGAATTACGCCCTTTTGAGGGCGAAGGGGATACTATTATGGAAATGCAAAAGACGTACAATCCTAAGGATTTTGAGGACAGACTTTACGCCGACTGGGAACAGTCGGGGTATTTCCGCGCGGAAATCGACGCGGATAAAGTTCCCTTCACCATCATGATGCCTCCCCCCAACATCACGGGGCAATTGCACATGGGGCACGCGATGGACGCTACGATGCAGGATACCCTCATTCGTTTTAAGAGAATGCAGGGGTATTGTGCATTGTGGTTGCCCGGTTGCGACCACGCCTCTATCGCTACCGAGGTCAAAATCGTGGAAAAGATGAAGACCGAAGGGATTACGAAAGCGGATATCGGGCGTGAGGGTTTCCTCGTCCGTGCTTGGGACTGGAAAGAACAGTACGGTAACCGTATCATGCTCCAACAGCGTAAAATGGGTACGTCCTGCGACTGGTCGCGTCAAGCGTTTACCATGGACGAGAAGTGCTCCCGCGCGGTGCGTGAGGTGTTCGTTAACCTGTATAATAAAGGCTTGATTTATCAAGGGGATAGAATTATCAATTGGTGTCCCTGCTGTAAAACCGCGCTTTCGGACGCAGAGGTTGAATACGCGGAAGAGGGCGGACATTTTTGGCATTTGCGTTACCCCGCAGCGGACGGCAGTACGGACGTTATCGTAGCTACCACCCGTCCTGAAACCATGCTTGGGGATACGGCGGTTGCGGTACATCCCGACGACGAGCGTTATAAAGCGCTCGTAGGTAAGACGCTTAAATTGCCCTTGACGGATAGAGAAATCCCCGTTGTGGCAGACGATTACGTAGATCCTGCCTTTGGTACGGGCTGCGTTAAGATTACCCCTGCGCACGACCCCAACGACTTTGAAGTGGGCAAACGCCATAATCTTCCTATTATCCGCGTCATGAACGACGACGGTTCTATGAACGAGCTTGCGGGCGCATACTGCGGCTTGGATAGATACGAGGCAAGAAAACAGGTCGTTGCCGACTTAGAAAAGAGCGGAAACCTCGTTAAAGTCGAGGCGCATACTCATAACGTAGGGCATTGTTACCGTTGTCATTCGACGGTAGAACCTATCGTTTCCAAGCAGTGGTTCGTAAAAATGGAACCCCTTGCAAAACCCGCTATTCAAGCGGTTATGAAGAATAAAGTTAAATTCGTGCCCGAGCGTTTCTCCAAGATTTATTATAATTGGATGGAAAACGTGCGCGACTGGTGTATTTCCCGTCAGCTTTGGTGGGGACACCGTATCCCCGTATGGTACTGCCAAGACTGCGGAGAGGTAATTTGTACAAAAGAAGCCCCTACCGTTTGTCCTAAGTGCGGCAGTGCACATCTCCGTCAGGACGAGGACGTTTTAGATACGTGGTTCTCTTCCGCGCTTTGGCCTTTTTCGACGCTCGGTTTCCCTGAAGAAACGGAGGACTATAAGTATTTTTATCCCACCGACGTGCTCGTTACGGGTTACGATATCATCTTCTTCTGGGTTTCGAGAATGATTTTCTCAGGAATAGAACATACGGGCAAAGTACCTTTCCACGACGTTCTTATCCACGGTATTATCCGCGACGAGCAGGGCAGAAAAATGAGTAAATCCCTCGGCAACGGTATCGATCCCTTGGAGGTTATCGAAAAGTACGGTGCGGATTCTCTTCGTCTTTCCTTGCTTACGGGCGTTGCACCCGGTAACGATACCCGTTACTCCGATGCGAAAGTAGAATCGTGCAGAAACTTCATCAACAAGCTTTGGAACGCAGCGCGCTTCGTGCTCATGAACGCAGAGGGAAAGAGGATTCCCGATATCAGTGCGGTCAAGCTCGCGCCTGCGGACAAATGGATTATCTCCAAGCTCCAAAACTGTATTCGTGAGGTTACAACCAACCTTAATAAATATGAGCTTGGCGTAGCAAGCGACCTTGTAACGGGCTTTGTTTGGGACGACTTCTGCGACTGGTATATCGAGCTGTCCAAGCCC
>JAZUQM010000162.1:0-5630 GCA_045605705.1 Candidatus Scatosoma sp. | reverse complement strand
CGCAAAGCTTATGTTTTTGAAATGTAATTTATTTGTTAATAAAACGTAAAAGCGGCTGCGCACGTGCGCAGCCGCGTGGGGTTATTGTTCGTTTTCGTTAAGGAGTTCTTCGGAAAGTCTTAAAATTTCCTCGCCGTAACGATTTTTATATCGTTGTAATATCCGTTTGTATACGGGATAGGCAATTGCGATAGGGACGCTGCCGACAATCATCACAAGAATGCCCCAAACGAGGAGGCTCCATTCCAAAATCATGGTAAGTCCAAGCCCGAAAATTAAACAGCCGACTACGCCCAAACAAAGCGACCAAATCACTGCCGTATTTTTCACGAGCGAGTCTAGACGGCGAAGGCGTTGCAGCTTTGTTTCCGCTTGTTCCTGCGGGGCGTATTGACGGCGGATACTGTCGATTTCTTTTCTTTCTTCCTCAGTGGGGGCTGTGTATCTAAAATTAAATTGATTGCTCATGGTTATTCTTTTCCTTTCGTAATTCCTTGATTTTTTTGTTTGCCGAAACAATCATGTATACCCCGATTGCAATAGAGAGCAGGCTGACGAGGGTTCCCGTAAGCGTATTGAATAAAGATATATTCACTTCGCCCGCGCCGAACGTGGTAAGAAGTGCCGTTTGCAGGGCGAGAATGGATACGAGCGCGTCCACAAGATTGATATTTCTAATTGCCCGCACGGTCAAATCCGTTTGCTTGTGCGCCTTTATAAGCGCGATAATCGACACGGTGATTTTGTAAAAGGCGTAAGCGGCGTAGGCGAATACCGTCCAACCCATATAAGAAAAATGCGCGTTGGAGAAAATCATTTGCGCGATTGCTGCGGATAAGGCAACGTTCAAAATAAGCGTAATGATACCGCTGTTTCTATATACCTTGGCTTTTACGTATTCGTCGTTTTGCGTTTTTTCCTTACCGAGCCTATTTTTGTGATAGAACAATACGCCCCCGCGCAGAAAAGCGAGCGCGATATAAAAGGCTGCCAGCGCGCCGTACCAAATAGAACGGTTTGCGATACCCATGTATGCGTTGAATCCGCTGAACAGTAGACTCATAGCGAACGAGCCTATGGCGAAAATCAGCGTTCTAAACCCAAAACTGCGCAGGAGTAAATGGGTAAAATTCCTTTTTTCTAGCCAAGCAACGATTCCGCTTTTCATTTTAGGGAAGAGAGGAATGATAAGATATACGCTATAGGCAAGGGATACGCCCGCAACGCCGAAAAGGGTATAGGCAACGATTGCCAGCGCAGTTGTGTTATAGTCCACTAGCAGCATCAACAGCGCGCCGATTGCGCTTACTGCCGTTACGGTAAAGGTCAGGATTTGCGCCCAAACAGGGGGATGTAATATCCTTTTCCAAAACGCACGAAAATCAATCTTCATATACGACGTCCTTTAATAAGATGGTAAACGTACTTCCTTTGTTAAGCTCGCTTTGTACGGAGATTTCTCCACCCAAAATATCGATTACCTTTTTTACCAGCGCAAGCCCGAGTCCGTTGCCCTGCGTGGAGTGCGAGGTGTCGCCTTGATAAAATTTTTCAAAAATTTTCGCGCCCGTTTCGCTTGTCATTCCGCAGCCCGTATCGGTAACCTTGATTTCCGCGTTTTTGTCTAGGCGCTTCAGGGAAATGTTGATTTCACCGCCCTCGGGGGTGAATTTAATGGCGTTTGAGATGAGGTTATTCCATACGATTTCAAGCAGACTTTTCGACGAGAATACCGTAACGTCGTCGAAATCGCAGTTTAAGTAGAGGTTTTTCTTTTCAATCAGCGGTTCAAATTCCAAAACGCTTTCGCTGAGCGCTTCGGTTAAGCTGAACGCTTCGTGTTTTTCCTGTATTTCTTGGTTTTCCAGTTTATTGAGTTTTAAGATATTCGTGATTAAATCGGTAATGCGCTTGGACGCGGCAATCAGCGTCTTTGCATAATTTTTTCTTGTTTCGCTATCTAGCGTATCGTCTTGGAGCAGGGTCGCATAGTTTTGAATAACTGACAGCGGGGTTTTGATTTCATGGGAAACGTTGGAGATAAAATCCGTTTTTAAGACCTCGTTCTTTTCAAGCTCCGACGCCATTTTATTTAAGTTTTCCATAATCAAATCGTACTCGTTATACTTGCCGTATTCGTGCGCGATTTCCAACCGAGTGGAAAAATCGCCTTTAGCGATTTTTTCCGTCGCCCGCAGTATTTTTTTTGTGGGGCGGTCAATCATTATCTTTCTTCTAATCCAATCGAAAACGGTGCAAAAGGTAGCTAAAATAATAATTTCGATTAAAATCAAAAGGGCAATCAAGGACAGGTTGGAGGTCTTTTTGATGATGTAATCGTAGCATAAGATTGCAATTTGCATGATAAACGCAATCAGTACGAAAAAGGAAACCATGCCTACCCAATTAATGCTAGAGGAGCGGGGTCTATTCTTTTTCATTTTAGAACCACCTTGTACCCAAGTCCGTGCACGGTGGCAATTTCAAAGCCGTTGCAGGCAGAGGTCTTTTCGCGGAGCTTTGCCATGTACACGTCTACCGTTCTGGAGGTGGTAGAGGAGTCGTAATCCCAAAATTCCGCCATAAGCGCGGAGCGCGTAAAGGTCTTTTTAGGGTAGGAGAGCATTTTGAATAAAATGTCAAACTCTCTCACCGTAAGCGCGACTTCTTCGCCGTCCAGCGTCGCGGTGCGTTCTTCCGCGTTCATGGAGAAGTTGCCTACCGTAATTTCCTGTTCCGTTTGGATTTTGGCGCGCCGTAAAATCGCTTTCACCGTCATCAGCAGAATATCTATATCAAAAGGCTTGGTAACGTATTCGTCAATGCCGATATTGTAGCCCAGCATTTTAGAGGGCTTGTCGTCCTTTGCGGTCATGAAAATAATCGGCGTCGTTTTGTCTGTAGCGCGTACGCTCTCCGCAAGCTCAAAGCCGTTCATTCTCGGCATCATAATATCGGTAAGCAATAGGTCGCATCTTTCTTCGTCCATTTTTTCAAGAGCATCCAATCCGTCGAAGCAAGTAACTACCTCGTAGCCCGCACCACGAAGACTGGCGGATACAAAGCGGTTTAAGTCTATATCATCTTCTACTACGAATATCTTAATCATAACCACTCTCCTTTTTCGTATTCTAGCATTTTTATTATAACAAATTGTTTGCGAAATGTTAAGGAATTGTAAAAGTTAAAAAATTTCTTTGATATTTTCTAATTTTTTTCATTTTTTGCAAAATTGGAGCAAATAATATACGTTTTGGAGCAAATAATGGGTTTACAAATGTATTTTTTTATGATATAATATTTTATATTAAAATAGTGTAGCGTGCGGGACTGCGCGTGCGCTAACGAAAAACGCTTGGATAAAGGTGTAATTTTTACGCGCAATTCGGGCGTTGAGTATAACAACGAATTTTTGATTTTTGAAAAATCAGGGGAGGAAAACCTATGAAAAAATTCAAAAAGCTGACGGCGTTTTTTGCCGCATTGACGGCTTGCTTCACGATGTTTGCTGCGTCGGGTTGCATTCAAGTCATGATGGACGAGGTAATGAAAGGCTTGATGCCGGCGTCGGTCAGCGAAATGAGTGAGGACGCGACGAAATACGTCGTAACCTTCAAGGACGCGGACGGAAACGTTTTGCAAAGCACCGAGGTAGACAAGGGTACGATGCCCGTCTACGATGGGGAAACGCCCGAGAAAGAGGGGACCGAGGATACGGAGTACGTATTCAGCGGTTGGTTACCTGCGCTTACCGAGGTAACGGCGGACGCAACCTATACAGCGCAATTTAGCGAAGGCTATGCGGTAAAATGGATGCTTGACGGCGAGACCTACGAAACGACCAAGGTTATAAAGGGCGAAGCGGCTGTTGCACCCGAGGCTCCTTCTAAGGAGAGTAGCGCACAGTATACGTATACCTTCTCGCACTGGTCCTTGACGGAAAACGGTGAAGAGGCAACGTTCGGGGCGATTAACGCCGCGGGCGCGAAGTATTACGCAGTCTTTGTACAAGTCGTAAACAAATACATCGTTACGTTTAAGAACGAGGACGGTACGATTTTGCAAAGCGGCGCATTGGAATACGGCGAAACGCCCATATTTGCGGGTACTCCTACCAAGCAAGGCAACGCGCAGTACTCTTATACGTTCAAGGCTTGGGATAAGGCAATCTCGTCGGTAACAGGCGAGGCTACCTACACCGCAACGTATACGCAATCGGTGAATACCTATACCGTAACGTTCAATAATGATAACGGTACGCAGTTGCAGTCCGAAACGCTTGCGTACGGCGACACGCCTGTTTACACGGGCGCAACGCCCACCAAAGCGGCTACGGCGCAATATACGTATACTTTCGATGCTTGGGATAAAGCAATCTCTGCCGTAACGGGCGACGTAACCTATACGGCAACGTATACTTCTACGGTAAACAAGTACAGGATTACGTTCAAAAACAACCTTGACAATAGCACGGAAACGAAAGAGGTTGCCTACGGCGATACGCCTACGTATACGGCGATTGAAACGAAGACGACTGATGAAACATACAGTACAACGACGCATGCATTCAAGGCATGGGATAAAGCGTTCGCTGCGGTAACGGGCGATGCTACCTATACCGCGCAGTACGTTGCAGAGGTAAGTACGTGGAAAGGTACCTTGCCTGCAAGCGCAACGGAAAGCGACTTCCTCCACGGCGCGGGTACGCAAGCTGATCCTTACCGTCTTGAAACGGCAACCGACTTGGCATACCTTACGGTATTTACCAAAGGTGCGGATTACGGCTCTACGGATAAGTATTTCGTTTTGACCGTAGATATGGATTTGTCTAAGGATGATTGGCAACCTATTTGTGGCGGAGGTGTAGCTGGTGCTTGGTATTACTTCACCGGCAATCTTGACGGTCAAGATCACGTTATTACAGTCAATGTAGACGATACGGCGCTCTCTGGCTATGGCTTTATACAAGGGATTAAGGGCGGTACTTATCAAAACCTCACGTTTGACGGTACGATAACTACAAAAGATAGAACGGGCTCTCTTGCATACTGTTGCGCAGGTGCAACGATTATTGATATTACGAATAATGCGGACATTACGACGCAAGGGACGTATAACGGCGGTATTGTCGGTACAACGACGGCGGAAACCGCATTCGAAGATTGCCATAATACTGGCAACATTAAAGGGAACCTTAGAGTCGGCGGTATCACTGGTAATATCGAAGGCACGTTTACTGCTACTGTAAAGGATTGCGATAACACAGGCACAATGGAGGCTAAGCAATACGTAGGTGGTTTAGTGGGGTACGTTGGCGCTGCTGTGGATGCAGTAATTATAGGATGTACTAATAACGAAACTGGTACGATTACAGCAACTGATAATACCATTACTAGCGGTAAAATGGTTGTATCCGGTGCAGGCGGTATTGTTGGCTACGTTGTAGGTGCAACAGATGAACTCGGTACGACGCACGTGGAATCTTGTATTAACAAGGGTGCAATTCAGGCCAACGGTAGATCTGCCGGCGGTATCATTGGTACGCGTGCTTATGCTACCGATACGGAAATCGTTAATTGTGAGAATTATGGTAACGTAACTGCTTATGAAGAAGTAGGCGGTATTAGCGG
>JAZUQM010000161.1:0-2571 GCA_045605705.1 Candidatus Scatosoma sp. | reverse complement strand
ACTTGTCCATAACCGCCGTACCTTCGTGCGTGTCGCCGATCTTGTGGGTTTTACCCGTGTAGAACAGGATACGCTCGGTGGTCGTGGTTTTACCTGCGTCAATGTGCGCCATGATACCGAAGTTTCTGGTGTGAAGTAAATCGTATTCTCTTGCCATAACTTACCTCTTAAATTAGAATCTGAAATGCGCGAACGCCTTGTTCGCTTCTGCCATTCTGTGCGTGTCTTCTTTCTTCTTCACAGAGCCACCCGCGTTGTTATACGCGTCCATAAGCTCCGCTGCAAGACGGGAAGACATTTCTCTTTCGCTTCTCTTTCTCGTGTTGATAACAAGCCAGCGAATCGCAAGCGTTTGGCGTCTTTCGGGTCTGATTTCGATAGGAACTTGATAGTTCGCACCACCTACACGGCGTGCTTTAACTTCTACGACAGGCATAACGTTTTCCATCGCCTGCTTGAAGATCTCCATCGGCTCCATATTTAATTTCTCACCCATCATTTTGAATGCATCATAAACGATGGTTTGCGCCGTTCCCTTTTTACCGTCGAGCATAATCTGATTGATAAGCTTGGTTACGACTTTACTATTGTACATAGGATCGGGCAACACGTCTCTTTTGGGTACGTTACCTCTTCTAGGCATAATTTTATCCTCCTTTGATATTTTTTGATAAGGGCATAACCCTTCAGTACAGCTATCGCGCCTTTTGTATTAGATTAAAGGTGCGAATCTTCTGCAACTTCCGTTGCATACTGCCTACTTTTTTTCGGGGCTTTTCGAGCTATATTCCGATTACAAGTAGGTCTTTTGCGTTTTGGTTTTAGTCTTAAAACGCAACCGACTTTCGGCATTATTTTACGAGCTTACCGCGCTCGGCAAGCATTGCTTGCGATTTGCCTTAAATCTTATTTAGGGCGTTTAGCGCCGTATTTCGAGCGGGATTGGTTGCGCTTTGCAACACCTGCCGTGTCAAGCGCGCCACGAATGATGTGATAACGTACACCGGGCAAATCCTTAACACGTCCGCCTCTAATAAGCACCGAGCTATGCTCTTGAAGGTTGTGACCTTCACCGGGGATGTAGACCGTACCCTCTTGCTTGTTCGTAAGGCGCACACGCGCGATCTTACGCATAGCAGAGTTAGGCTTCTTGGGAGAAGTCGTGGTGACGGACAAACATACGCCGCGTTTTTGAGGGCAGTTATCCAAAATAGGACTCTTGGATTTGTAGGTGATCTGCTCTCTACCTTTTTTGATGAGCTGGTTGATAGTAGGCATAAATTTGACCTCCTTGTAAAAATTTTGGAATATATTTTCCCTCGAAATTGCCCTTATCGCAATTTCAAAGAAAGCAAAGTTGGGGCGTTGCGGCTTGTCCGAATTTCCTTGATTTTTAACGGCTTTCGGCGAAAGGGCATAGTATCCCCTACAATCGCAACGGTATTATTTTAACAAATTAAAAGCGTTTTGTCAAATGTTTGAACGAAGTTTTTTATAAAGTTTTTCCTTTTTTTGGTGAAAACATACTTTGAACGTGAAAAAACCGCCGTTTGCAAGCAAAGCAAACGGCGGTTTTTTAAAATTGTTTCCTTTACGCAACGCCTTGGCGTTGCATATCGCGCCCGAAAGGGCATATCGCTTGCCGAAAGGCAAATATCGCGCCATTCAAGGCATATCGCGCGTTAGCTAACGGCACAAGCCGTTACAACGCCACTTCCCCGTCCGAACAAATGACCTTCGTCGCAGGAACTTCAGCATTCCAATATGGCTCTTTTTTAATCGCATTCCATTGCGCTTTCGTACCACCAAACGTTATGCTCGTTAAGCTATCGCTGCCAAGGAGCATAGCAGAGCCGATAGAAGTTACACTGTCGCGAATGATAATGCTCGTCAAACCACTGCAATCACTGAACGCATAAGAACCGATAGAAGTTACACTGTCGGGAATTATTATGCTCGTCAAACTACTGCAATCATTGAACGCTGAATCGCTAATTTCCGTGACAGGCAAGCCTTTATACGTGGAAGAAATGACGAGATCGTTTTCCGCCGCCAAACCTAAACCGATTACGCGGTATTCTTCCTTGTCTGCAATTTTTTGATAGTGTAAATTTTCCGTCGCGCCTGCGTCGATAGGACTTTTTACCAGCATTTCCACCGTTTGTTTCGTGCCGTCCGTAAAAGTGATCAACAAATCGCCGTTTTCGTCAAGCTCCACTTTTTCAATTCCAACGCCTTGCTCGCCCGTGTCGCCCTTTTCGCCCTGCGCGCCTGTATCGCCTTTGTCGCCTTTTTCACCCTGCGCACCCGTGTCGCCTTTGTCGCCTTTGATCGTAGCAAGCCATTCTTCATAAGAAAGGGGCGTTTGCCCTTCCGCTTGCGCGTATACGACGTATTGTGCGTAAACCTTTTCAATTTCCGTCACTTCGCCTGAACTCAACGTGCTATCGTTGCCACCGCATGCTACCAAACCGAGCGTGCCCGAAAGCACACCCAAAGCCGCCAAAAAACCTACTAAAAATTTTTTCGTTCTTTTCATATAAGAACCCTCCGAAAAATATTTTTTACGGC
>JAZUQM010000160.1:0-6744 GCA_045605705.1 Candidatus Scatosoma sp. | reverse complement strand
CTCCTTTGCATGGGCGAGCACTACGCAACCCGCGCACGTTGCGAAAGCGCAATCGAATCGGCAAAGCGTTTCGCAAAAACGGCGTTTGTGGATGAGAATATCCAAGACCAAGTGGTAAAGGTACCCGCAGAGGACGACGAGGCGGAGCCTATCCACGAAAGCTTTAACGGCAAATGGGTGATCGATTGCCATATCTCCACCGAAGGAGAAAAGGTATTCTTCTTCGAACTGTTTGCAAACAACGGCGAACGTCTCCTTTCCAGCGAGGAATACGCCTCCTATATCGGCGCGGTAAACGGTATTCAAACGCATAAGGCGAATATTGAAAAGGGTAATTTCCGTATCTCCTTGACCAAGCACGGGGATTATATCTATAAGCTCCTCAATGGCAACGGTCAGCTTTTGTGCCTTGGCGAGCATTACAAAACCAAGCGCCGCTGTCAAAACGCTGTGGAATCAGTAAAGCGTTTTGCTATGAACTCCCCCATACTTACCGACCCCGAACTTACGAAATAAATTCTTGCATAATAAAATCCCGTAGGCTGTTGCCTACGGGATTTTATTTTTTCGTTTAACGGGCTCCGCCGCCACCGCCGCCGAAGCCACCGCCACCGAAGCCGCCGAAGCCGCCTCCGCCGCCGCTTCTGCCGACGAAGCTGCCGCCAGCCCTGCTTGCCGCGGCCTGTGCCGAACGAATCATAGCGTTTAACATAGAACGCCGAATCGCGTGGTTGATAATAAGATAATCAAGGGTAGAAAGCTCTTCCGCGGTGCACCAGTTAGGCGGAGACATAAGAATGTTTTTGAACTTGCCCTCCCATTCGTCCGTAACGCCGAGCACCTGCGCATAGGGAAGCACCTTATAGTACAGCTCAGGATTTTCTTCAAGCATGAACTTAATTTTATCCTCTTCGGTAACAACGATAAATTCCTTAAAGCCGAGAATATCTCCAAGCGCCTCTTCGTATTTATCCGTGCGCGAGAGCGCCCCTTGCGTGATAAAACCGCATGCAAACGCGAAGATACAAAGCAAAATCTTTTCGTAGCTCGTCATAACGTGGTTTACAAATAACCACGAAAATATTGCAGTGGAAATCGCAACCACTACCAGCTCTAAAGAAAGGATACCCAGTCGTTTTCCCCTCTTCCATTTATAGCGATAATTCTCAACGAAATAACCGATGACGGCATTCAACGCGAGAGGTATACACAGCAAAATACCAAGCAAGGTAGAATATCCTCCGCCGATACGCCTACTCATAAGGAAGGGCACGATGATACCCAAAGCCCCGCCGAGAACGACGCCGCCAACGTAACCGAATACCGATTTGCCTTCGTACATGGTGGGCTGTTCGGGGACTTGTTTCACCGCCGTTTGCGAAGAGGCGTAGAAGTCGCCCGCAATATCGGACACCTTGACTTTTTCCCCGCTCTCAAATAACCCGTTAAAGAGGGTTTGCTGATGTATGGGCGCATCTTCGGGCAGTGCCTCCACTTTTTTGATAAGCATAGGGTCGTCTTCGTCCGTTAGGTCGATTTTCAAATACCCTTCGTTGGCAAAATAGTATACCATAGAGGTAATATCCTCGTTATTCACTGTGCCGTCCAGCCATTTACCCATTTGCATAGGGTCCATTTTATCGGGTGCGGTAATATTGACAACGGTTATCAGTTCCTCTTTCTTCTTGGTAAAGATAAGGAGTACAACGGCTAACGCTACGCAGGCAACACCGCCGAGCGCGATTTTCCATATATCATCCGTAAACAAACGGCTTGCCGTATAGCTTTTTATTGCGCCGTCGGGTAAAGCAAATTCCAAAGTTAAACCGCCTGCAACCATCTCGTCGTATGCGCCGCTTTTTGAAACCTTCAAAACGGGCGCCATCATGGTAATCGTTTTTCCGTCCTCACTGACCAAGGTTTGCACTTCGTTGTCCGTTTGCGTACCGAAGCTGTCGTTATACACCTCAAAACTTGTAGGTTTTTCAGGTAAATGCACCGTCGCAGTAACGTTATGTAAATCCACCGTCCAACCAAAACCGGTTACGTCAATGATCATACCTTCGGCATTGGTTCTTGTCGCTTGTTCCATGATATAGGTAATATCATACGTCCAAACCTTGCCTTTCTCCGCGTTACCTACGCAATTCACGTCAATAAAACCATCCACGTCGGGATTGGTTGCTACGTGATAGCGAAACGCTTCGTTCCCTGCACAGGTTGCCTCGATATTTTCATATCTTGCGCCGTTCGTGGATAAGGAACGGTAAAACATAGTCAAACCGTGGCGCAAGAACTTGACTTGTACACTCTCCTTAACCTCGATTTTTCTGTCCTCGCGCACCGTCATGTCCACTTCATAGCATTGCACCTCGATTAAATCGCCGCTAGCGGCGCTAGCTAAACGTATATTCGGCGCAGACATGCCCCCAAGCAAGGACAGTAAAAGCAATAAAATGGCAAGAAGGCACGCTTTAAGCGCGCCTTTTGCATTTGTTTTGAAAATTGTCTTTTTCATTTTCGTTTTAGAAAGATACCTTGACGTTTTTACGTTCTTCTTCGCTGTCCAGCTCAAAATATTCCATCTTTTCGTAGCCCTCGCCCATGCGCTTACCTACGATACAAGCAGGAAAAAGCTGCAGCTTGGTGTTAAAGCTCTTAACCACGCCGTTGTAGTAGCGTCTTGCGCTTTCTAACTCACCCTCGATGTTTTTAAGCTGCGATTGCAAATCAAGGAAGTTGGTATTCGCCTGAAGCTGGGGATAGCTTTCGGATACGGCGTTGAAGAAGGTACGAAGGGAAGAGGTGAGGTTGTTTGCCGCCGCCGCCTTTTCTTCTACCGTTTTTGCGCCCATGGCAATATTACGCGCTGCCACTACCTTTTCCAAGGTTTCGCTTTCGTGCTTTGCATAGCCCTTAACCGTTTCTACGAGGTTAGGGATAAGGTCGTAACGCTTTTTTAAGTACACGTCAATCGTCGCAATCCCTTCTTCCGCTTTATTCTTCAAGCGAACGAATGTGTTGCGGGTTTTAATCCACCAAGACACGAGCACAATGACAAGTAAGATAACCAGTGCACCTACGGCAATGCCTATCCAAGCGCCTACGCTCATTAACAAAGAATGTAACATAAGTTTTATTCTCCTTTTCATATTATTATATATATTATATCACCACTATAATAAAATGTCAAGGGAAATAATAAAAAACGGATTTTTTCGAAAACATCGAAAAAATCCGTTTTCTTATAGCAGTGCTTACTCGGCACGTCTGCTCTTAAGCCACAATACGCCGTCCGTGATAATCGGCGAAAGGATGAGCCAAAGAGCCGCAAGCGCGATAATCGAATAGGTGATAATCGAACCTGCCGTACGCGCGCCCGCAAATACCGTAGACACCAAGTTGAAGTTGAAAAGTCCAAACAAACCCCAATTGATTGCGCCGACGATAACCAAGATATAGGCAATAATATTCGCAATACGCATAATCGTTTCCCTCCTACAAGCAGTATGTACCCGTAAGGTCAAATTATGCGTTCGTTTTCAATAAACAAGGCAATATCCTCATACGCCTCCTCTTTGCCGATTTCATTTAAGACCTCGTGGCGCATCCCCTCGTACAGCTTTGCGCTTACTTTAGTATAACCAAGAGCTTTGGGAAACGCTACCACCTGTTCCCACTTTTTTTTGCCGCCAAGCACGGGGTCGTCAGCCCCCGAAAGGATAAAAATGGGCAACTGCGGATTTTCTACCTTATATCCCTTTTTCGTATACGAGCGTTTCAAAAGCTTGAACAAGTTTTCAAATCCGTTGCAGGTGAACGTAAACCCGCACTTTTCATCGTCTTGAAAGCGCGCAACCAAGCTTTTATCGCGGGTAAGCCATGCACCCTTACCCTCGCCCTTGAAGTTACCGTCGCCGTTCCCTGTGGAAAGAAAGGCAAGCAGTTTACTTCTGTGCCGTCCGCCTCTACATGCCCGCACAAGCTTTTCCAAGGCAATTCCCATGCCCGTAAGCGGATTTTTCCCGGGCGACCCGCTTAAAACAAGCTTATCTATCAAGCCGTCGTGTTCCCGCGTGTAGCAACGCGCTATCATAGAACCCATACTGTGTCCAAATAAGGTTATGGGTAAATCTGGGTATTGCGATTTAAGATATTTGGTAACCTCCACCGCGTCCTCCACGACGGCGCGGCCGCTTAAATCCCCAAAAAATCCATAATCCGCAGGCGTCTTAGCGCTATCGCCGTGTCCTCTATGGTCGTGGCAGGCCACGACAAAGCCGCGCGCCGCTAAAAACCGCATAAACGGCTCGTACCGTTTTTTATATTCAGCCATGCCGTGCAGAATTTGCACGATCCCTTTTTTAGAGGTCGGCTCTAACAGCACTCCCTTAAGCTCCAACCCGTCGTAAGGAGAAAGGACGGTAAATTCTTTCGTAAGCATGCTTTACTCCGTACGCAGGGCAACCACGGGGTCTTTCTTTGCCGCTGCCTTTGCAGGAATTAAACCGCTGATAAGCGTAAGCGTAACGCTAATAACGACCATGACAATTGCCGAGGTAAAGGGCAAGGACGCAAGCGTTGCAATCCCCGTCAAATACCCAAACAAAGCGTTGATACCGATAGACAGAAGATAGGTTACCGATACGCCGAACACACCCGACGCAAGTCCAATGATAAAGGTTTCCGCGTTGAAAAGGTTTTTAATATCCCGTTTTCTCGCACCAAGCGAACGCAAAACGCCGATTTCTTTAACACGCTCCACAACGGAAACGTACGTGATAATCCCAATCATGACCGAGGATACCACAAGAGAAATCGCCGTAAAGGCTACAAGCACATAAGTGATTGCGTCCAAAATCGTTTCAACCATGGACATCATCATGCCCACCGTGTCGGTGTATTTCACCTGCTCCTCTACGCCGTGGGTATCGTTCCAAGTATCCAAATGCGCCAAGATACTCTCTTTGGCGTCGAAGTCGCGGGCGTAAATATAAATCCCGTTGACCGTATTGAGCGCCCCCACCGAACGCAAAGCGGTGTCCCCGTAGAGGAAATACCACGCCTTGAGCTGTTCCAAAACAGGATTTTGAGGCGCACCATCTTCCCCGCTGTCCGCCATAGACTCGCCCGACATGTAATACTCTTCCAAGGTAGAGGCTGCGCGCTTGAAGTATTGCACGTTATCCACGTTGGTGATAAACTGTGCAAACTCCGCCGACGCTTGCGCATACTCGGGCGTGTTCTTATCCAAGCTTGCCATAAGCTGGAATTTCAAATTAAATTCCTGCACCTTTAACGACTGCGTTTTGAGATACCCCGCAATCGAAGATATTTTATTCTTTTCCGTAAAATCGTGATAGAGCTGTTCGGTTAAATACAAGCCGCTGCCCAAGCATCCGTAGTTCAACCCTTCTTTCAAACGAAGCACGCCCGTAATCACGATTTCCGTACCTTTACCCTCACCGATATTCAGTTCCGTACGTCTGCCCGCGTAATCGTAAGCGTACGCGCTCTTGGGGTCGGCCGATTTGGTATAAACCACGTCGTTGTTGTTGAGCATGAATTTCTTCCCTAAGATTTTATCAAAGGGAATCATCAGCTCTTCCAAATCCTCCGTACTTTCACCCTCTTCGGGGAAAAGACTTAAAAATTCCTTTTCACCGATAAAACCGAGCTGCGCCAAGGTCAAATCGGTCATATCGTTATTGCCGCCGATAACCAGCACCGCCTCGTTGGGCGCACTGGGGAACCGGCTGTTCTCCCCGCCGATCACGTCGTACTGTTCTAATACGTAGTCCCCGAAATCATCCGCGTTCACGTCCGCCGTCCCCGGCATTTTGCCGTAGATGCTACCCAGGTAATCGACGAGATAGGCAAGGTTGGCATATTTTTGTTCCTGCTGCGTGAGCTTTAAGGTGTAATAGGCTTTGAGCGCGGAAAGGGACATGACCGCCGTTTCCGTTTCACCCGTTTCGCCCTCCACCTCTACCTGCGTGTAAAGCGAGTTGTTCAAGCTCAAGCCCGTATCGTATACGATTGCGGAATACAAACTCTCATCCATGCTTTCAACGTAAGAGAGGTATTCGTTAGAGAGATTGTTGGTAACCGTCATACCTTGCGCGATATTCGTCAAGAAGGAGTTGACGTACACCTTATCCCCGATTTTATCTAAATCAGGTAAGTCCTTTGCCGAGTTCATGCCCGACATAATCGCGCCTATATCCAACGTCGTTTCGGTGATTTCCAAGGGCGCGGACGAGAGCATGTCCTCCTGCGTTTTCAAAATGTAGCCGTTGAAGCCGTTGGAAAGGGCAAGCACCAAGCAAACGCTGATGATACCGATACTGCCCGCAATACTCGTTACCGCCGTGCGCCCCTTCTTCATCAAAAGATTTCTTGCGCTTAAGCCTAGCGACGTTCTAAAGGACATGGAAGAGCGCTCTTTTTTCGCCTTCTTTTTCTTGCGCTCTACAACCTCGATTTTCAAGTCCTCGTTGCCGTTTTGCGCAATTTCCACGGACAAAGTATCCTTAGGAGCGTTTTCCAACACCAGCACTTCCCTGCCGTTGGCTTTCACTACCGTTTCTTTGCTTTTTTTGGTTTTCTTAGGCGCAGCCTCTTCCTCCGCACCCTCGCCATCGTAAGGATTGCTATCGTCAATCACCAAGCCGTCCTGCAGGCGCACGATACGGGTGGAATATTCCTCGGCAAGCTCGGGGTTGTGGGTAACCATAATAACCA
>JAZUQM010000159.1:0-9015 GCA_045605705.1 Candidatus Scatosoma sp. | reverse complement strand
CGTCGGTAATAGAATCTAAGCGTTCTAAGGAAGAGTGTATTAAGTCGTTGATTTTTTCTGCCATAATGTTTTTATCTTCTCCTTCAAATATATTAAAAAATTTCTTAAAATAATAAATAAATTAAATCGAATAATAAAATTAATGGAAACGCGCAAAACGTCTCCGTTTGTGAGCCAAAGATTGTTTTCCAACTTTTCCTTCTTGCCGCCCATTGTTAAAAAAAATACACGGAAAGCTGCTTGAATTATGGAAACCGACAGTAAATATTCCGCCCCGGTTTCGGTGGTTAGAGAAAGGGTTTTTAATCGAAAGGTACGAATAACGGAGAATTTCTTTCTCTCGTTATTTACCTGGGAATACGGGATTAAAATAGCTTTTTTTTGAGAAATATGCAGGGCAATTCCGCCTGGGTAGGTTGCAATATAACCGCCTATAAGCTTGATGAACTTATATGCGCTAATGGAAAAGGCGAGTTTTCGTCCATTCATATCATAGTGCCCGTCCGTTTGTAAATACACGGGAAAGAATAAAAGAATTAATAAAGAAATTAAAACGATTGTTAAAATGAAAAACAACCTGCCCATATCTTCAATATGGGCAGGTTGCTTGAAAGTATGTAATTTTTTGATTTTATTGTACTTGAATAATGCCGTCTTCTATATCTTGATGAAAATCAGGAAGATCAAAATCTCCTGCCGCATCTTCGGTTTTAAGCTCGGGGTCCTCATCAGGATTGTATACGTCTTTTTCGTAAAGGTAGTTACTAGATTCTTCTTCCGTTGCGTTAAGCTCTGCAATTTTACGCATCAGCTCTTCATAGTCGGGTAATTCTGCAAGAGACTTAAGCTTAAATCTCTTCAAGAAATTATCCGTGGTAGCATAAAGCACGGGTTTGCCCGGCGTATCCTTTCTTCCGCAGGGCGTAATCATATCCAAGCTTAAAAGCGTAGTGATCGCGTAATCGCTGTTGATACCGCGTACGGATTCGAGCTCACCGCGAGTAATCGGTTGCTTATAGGCGATAATTGCCGCACTTTCCAAAATGGTGCGGGTAAATTCCTTTTCGCGAATAGGCATGAGGGTCAATGCGACCAAATCCTTATAATCAGGATTTGTCGCCAGTTGCAATTTATGATTAAAATTGAGTAAACGGATACCGCAAATACCCGTATACTTCTTTTCAAGTTGGCGTACGGCATCATCTAATTCGCGTTTGGTAATATCAAGTTTTTCTCTAAGCAAATCCATAGGTACGGCGTCTCCTGCCGCAAATAAAATGGACTCAATTATATTCGTCAATTTCTCCAATTTCTTCGTCCTCGCTTCTGTTGGGATTTTTCTTAATGGTAATGGAAGAGAACAATTCTTCCTGCTCTACGATGATAAATTGATGTTTCAAAAGCTCTAAAAGAGCCTGAAACGTAGTTACAACCTCGGGTACGGTTACGTCCTCGGCAAACAGCTCATCGAACTTCATGGCTTCTTTAGTGCTTATCCGTTCACGAATGTGTTTTATCTTATCGCGGACGGTGTAGACGTCCTTAGGAATTTCTCTCGGGGGTGGATTATCCCGCTTTTTGCTCTCTAAGCGCAACATCATTTTGGTAAAGGCTTTCATAAGCCCATCCAAAGTAAAGTCCTTATACTGTACTTGTACGCCCGTCAAGTCTTTATCGGGTTGTTTGAAGAAATATCCTACCGTTTCGCGTTCTTTAAGCTTGTCTGCTTCCTCTTTGAGCATCTTATACTCTTCGAGGGCTTGAATCAGCTCTCTTTGAGGGTCGTCGTCCATATCGTAATAATCATCGAAGCCGTCGTCAGGAGGAGGTACTAAACTCCTTGCTTTGATATCGATAATTGTTGCGGCGATATTGAGATATTCACTCGCCTTTTCCAAATCTATGTACGGCAAGCCTTTCATGTAGGAAAGGAATTGCTCGGTTACTTGCGAAACGAAAACGTCTTTAATCTCGATTTCTTCTTGTTTGATAAGATGCAACAGCAAATCCAGCGGACCTTCGAAATTATCAAGAATCGTGGTATAGTCCACTTCCGTTTCAAAATTTTTAACAGAATCAACCGTTAATTTTTCCATATTTACTCCTCAAAGTAAAAAACTTAATACCCAATTCCAAAAAAGAGAAATCGGTTTTCCTAAAATATTCGTTGCAAAGCTAAGCACGTAGCCCAAAAGGTCAAAATATGCCAAGTAGGCGATTCTTTGCGCAAAAATATGCAACAAGATCAAGCCCATAAGCACGTAATAGCCGTTTTTACGCAAGAATTTGTATATTTTTCCGTGCTTTTTATTCAACGCATCTACAATGCGGAATCCGTCCAAGGGATAAAAAGGCAAGAGATTGAATATGCAAAAGCTAAGCGAATACGCATACAAACAATAAAACAGATTGATTAAAAATCCGCCCATATATTTCCCTGCAAATACGGGGAATAGAAACTCAACTACGATATAAAACAGCGGATAAAACAGGAATGCCATTGCATAATTCACGAGAATACCTGCGGCAGAGGTCCAAAAACTCCCCTTACGGTAGTTATCGAAATTATTAGGGTTAACGGGTACGGGCTTTGCCCAACCGAATCCTGCAACGGTAAACATAACGAGCCCCAAAAGGTCGAAATGTTTGGCGGGGTTTAAGGTCATTCTTCCCGAAAATTTTGCCGTAGGGTCTCCGCATTTGTATGCGGCGTATGCGTGGGCAAATTCGTGGAAGGTCAAAACGACGGCAACCGCTAAAAATTGAGCCAATAAAGCAATAAATTGTTCTATAATCATATCGTTATTATACCACAGCCGTCTAAAAAAGGCAAGCGCGGCGTGTGTTAATTTTGCGAAAATCTTACTTTTTCAATCTATCGGGGACGACGTCGTTTCTAATGATATCTTCGTAAGATTGCGGGCGAACGATATATTCCGCTTTTCCCTCGTTTACAAGCAGGCACGGCGGAATTTTATTACGATTATAATTCATCGCCATGGAATAGTTATACGCGCCCGTGGATAGTATCGCCAGAATATCCCCCGTTTCCGCTTTGGGAAGATTTACGTTTGCCGCGATAATATCCCCGCTTTCACAGCATTTGCCTGCAATCGTAACGATTTCAGTACTCTCTTCGTTGGCGCGGTTTGCTAAAACGGGTGTATATTTAGATTCGTACAAAGCGTATCGAGGATTATCGAACATACCGCCGTCTACTGCCACGTACTTTTTCACGCCGGGAATCTCTTTAATTGCGCCTACAGTGTACAAGGTTACCCCTGACTCTCCAATGATCGATCTACCTGGTTCAAGCACGAGAAAAGGCAATTCCATGCTTTTTTCCGCTGCTTTTTTCTTTATTTCCTCAATCAAAGCTTCCACGTATTCCGCATATCCCTCGGGCTGAATTTTTTTATCTTCGTCCGTGTACCAAATCCCAAACCCTCCGCCAAGATTAAGAATTTTGAGGGTAAAACCGAGCTTTTCTTTCATTTTTGCGGAAAAATCCATACATTTTTGCGCAGCAAGTACGAAAGACTGCTTTTCAAAAATTTGAGAACCGATATGACAATGATAACCCAAAAGTCGAACGTTTTGTTTTTGCATAGCATAGGCAGTCGCTTTTTCAGCCGCGGAATTGCCTACGGAAAAGCCGAATTTGCTATCCGTTGTTGCGGTTTGTACGAATGCGTGCGTATGTGCCTCAATGCCGGGATTGATACGAAGAAGTATATCTTGCGTCATTCCTCTTTTTTTCGCTTCAGCGTCGATTTTGTCAATTTCCGAATATGCGTCCGCTACGATGCAGCCGATTTTTGCGTCCAGCGCCTCGCCAATCTCATAGTCGAGCTTATTATTTCCGTGCATATAGATTTTTTCTGCGGGAAAGCCTGCTTTAAGCGCAGTATAAAGCTCACCGCCCGAAACAACGTCCACACCGATGTTTTCTTCGTCCGCAATGCGGTAAATTGCTTGACAGGAAAAGGCTTTCGATGCATATAAAACGAGGCCCTTCCCCTCGTATTTTTTTTCAAGAGTATCCCTATAAACACGCATCATGCGTCGAATATATGCTTCGTCAAATAGATATAAAGGCGTACCGAATTGTTTTGCAAGCGAAACGCAATCCGCTCCACCTAGTTCAAGGTGCCCTTTTTCGTTTATTTTCAAGGTTTCTCTCGTGTTCATTTGTATAAATTCCCTTGGGCAATATGCCTATTCGTATTGTAACAAATTTTGAGCAAAAATGCAACGGCTGGACAGCTTATTTTCATGAAAAAAATCCGCTTTCGAAGAAAAATTTTCTCAAAAACGGATTTTAGTTATATTATTCGTTATTTTCCGCGTGAATTCCAGCTTTTTGCGATATCCCTGAGGTAATCAAAGAAAGTAGCTTTTTCTACCTTTTCCGCACAAACTAGCGGTATTCTATCCCTCTCTACCCCGTCTTTGAAAACAATGAGTTCACCTACCTGTTGTCCTTTTTCTATCGGAGCTTTTGCTTTATCAAAATACGTCTCTATACTGACGTCGGATTTCTCGCCGCGCTTACTAAAAACGTATGCTGTGCGGGAAGGATATACGAAAACTTCTTTTTTCTTCCCTCCGCTTACCTTTGCGGACTCGTTTAATGGTTTATCAGCCTCGATAATCGGCGTCATAGTATAGTTGGCAAAGGCATAATCGAACATTGTACGGACGTCATCAAAGCGGTTTGCGCTCGTTTCTTCCCCAACAACAACGGAAATAACTCGCATTTGATTCCTTTGTGCCGTTGCGGCAAGGCAAAAGCCTGCCTCGTTGGTAAAACCCGTTTTCCCTCCGTCGCACCCATCGTAAAACCGCACGAGCTTGTTTGTATTGCTAATTTCCGTAAAGCGTCCTTTCGGGTGTGCGAATTTATCCATCCAAACCTTTCCGTATTCGTAATATTCCTCGTGTTCTAATAGCTTGTGCAACATAATAGCGACGTCTTTTGCGCAGGAATATTGCGGTTCTTTGGGTAAACCCGTACAGTTTGCAAAAAGTGTGTCATTTGCACCTATTTCTTTGGCTTTTTCGTTCATTTTTTCAACGAAAAGGCTTTCGCTGCCGGCGATTTTCTCTGCCATAGCTACGCAACTGTCGTTCGCCGAGCAAACCACGATGCTTTTAATCAGTTCTCTAACGGGGTAACTTGCGTTTGCTTCTAAAAAGACCTGTGAACCGCCCATAGACGCAGCTCGCTCGCTGATACGGATTTCCTCGTCGATAGAAAGAACCCCTGCGTCTATCGCCTCAAAGGAGAGCAATAACGTCATAATTTTACACATACTTGCAATCGGTAAGCGTGCCCTCTCGTTTTGCGCGAATATCTCCGTTTTTGTATGAAAATCCATCAAATACGCTGATTTTGCGCGTGTTTGGATACTCTTTTGTGTTGTCGAAGCACAAATACATTCTTCATAATGGCAGCCGTTGCTTGTAGATTCTTGCGTCGTAAGCGCATTTGGGGTATGAACAGCATTTGCGCTAAATCCGCAAAGTAAAGCCGCGCCGAGCAATAATTTCGTTTTCAATTTCATTTTTCACCTCACGTTGTCTGACATTTCTAAACTACTACGCCACACATAATTATTATGCGTGGCGTAGTAAAACTTATTCATTTAACATAGCTTGAATATCAATGCCATATCCGCGTGTCGGGTCGTTTAAGAATACGTGGGTTATTGCCCCTATAAGCTTTCCGTTTTGTAATATAGGGCTTCCACTCATGCCTTGTACGATCCCGCCTGTTTGCGCAATTAAGCGTTCGTCTGTAATTTTAATGACGTAATTTTTGTTTTCTTTATTGTTTTTATCCACTTTTACGATATCGACGGTATATTTTTCTGGACAAACACCGTTAACGGTAGAATAAATGTAAGCGTTTCCTGGTTGAGCGTTTTGAGAGTCTGCAACGGCGCAAAAGAGGTCGCTTACCTTAAAATCCTCACAAATTTGACCGAAAATACCGCAATCGCACAGTTTTTCTGCGTTTCCAAAGCGTTTATCGTTTAGAAACATACCTCTTAACTCGCCTGCCTTCCCCCGTATTCCTTTATTGACGCCTACAATACTGCATTCATACACCATGCCGTCCGAAATCGACATTATACGATTATTTTCGCCTACAACGGCGTGCCCTAACGCTCCAAATCTACCCGTTTCTTTATCTATATAAGTTACCGTACCGATGCCTGAAACGCTTTCTCTTACAAGCACGCCGATTTTATAATGAGAACTGTTGCGTTCTTTAACCGCTTTGATGGAAAAATGTAATTGTTCGTTTCCTCGTTCGACCTCATAAACAAGCTCTCTCCCCTTGCTTTTATTGACAATTTCATTCAAATCCTTTACACCATGAACGCGGACGCCCGCGACCTTACGGATGATATCTCCCGTTTTTATCCCCGCTTGCAAAGCGGGAGAAATTGCTCCGTTTTCCGTAATGACTTCACTAAAACCAATGATTTGCGCTCCGTCCGTTTTTAAGGTAAAACCTGCAGACATACCGCCTACGTAAACGGTTGCGCTTTCTGCGGAAACGGACGAGATTGTCGTGGCTTTATTTATAAATACTATGGAGCATACGACTCCCATAAAAAAAACACCTAATTTGCGCATATTTTCCTCCGTATAGAAGACAATTTGTGCAAATTAGGCATTTAGTATTCTTATTTTATGCTTTTGATTAAATGGAAACTTTGTATTCTTTTGCCTGCTTTAACAGTTCTTCCGCATGTTTTAGGGCATATTCATCTTTTTCCGTACCGCCAAGTAAGCGTACGATTTCATTACGTCTCCCATTTTCGTCAAGCGCGTATACTTTGGTCAACGTTTTCCCTGCGCTTTCTAATTTTTCAATTAAAAATTCATTATCACTCATAACGGCAATTTGCGCTAAGTGGGATACTGCGATAATTTGCGTACTTTTTGCAATTCTTGCAAGCTTTTCCCCAACGACTTTTGCCGTTTTTCCGCTTATACCTGCGTCTATTTCGTCGAAAATATAGGTGGAAATTTCATTAATACTTGAAAGCTGCGTTTTAACAGCAAGCATGAATCGGCTCATTTCACCGCCGCTGATAATTTTACCAAGCGTTTTCATAGGCTCGCCCGCATTTGCGGAAAACATAAAGCAAATTTCATCCAAGCCTGTGGAATTTACCTTGTGGATATCACTTTCGCTGTATTCCTTGAAGTCAATTTCAAACTGAGCACTAGCTATATTTAAGGTCTTAAGTTCTTCCGTAACCCGCTTACAAAATGCTTTTCCTTGCATTTTTCGCAAAGCCGTAATTTTTTGACAAACGGTGAAAATCTTTTTCTCCGTTTTTTCCCTCTCAGCTGTTAAAACGGCATATTGCCCCTCGCAATCGGATAAGAGTTCATATTCTTCACGGATTTTTTCTAAATACGCTTGAATTTCAGCGATATTTGTGCCGTATTTACGTTTTAACGAGCGAAGTAAATCTAAACGCGACTCCACCTCTTCCGCCTCGCCTTCGTCAAAATAAAGCCCTTCCGCCAAATCGGTTAAAATGGCGGTTACGTCTTCCGCTTCGCTGGCTACCCCTTCGATTTTTTCTAAAAGGCTTGCATATTCACCGTCTAAACGAGAAATAGCGGAAACTGACCTTTCAGCATAACGCAATCCGTCCGCAATACCGCCTTCGGAAGAAAAGGCTTGTAACGCCTCTTTAAGAGCGGCAAGTATTTTTTCTAGGTTATGGATTTTTGTGCGTTTTGCTAAAAGCTCCTCCTCTTCCCCCTCTTTTAAGGCCGCGGATTCAATTTCCTCGATTTGAAAAGCGAGGATATCCAACCTACGCCCGCGCTCTTTTTCATCACCGCCAAGAAGCGCGATTTGCGCATCAATTTGTTTTCCTACTTTTATAAGCGTTGAAAGCTCTTCTTTTAATGGCAATAGCAGCTCTCCCACGACGGCGTCGAGGGTTTTGAGTTGATTGCTTTCTTTTAACAAAAAGAAATGCTCACTTTGTCCGTGCACGTCCACGAGTGAGTCGGTAACCTTACGGAGCATGGACGCAGTAACGGTATTTCCGTTTATTTTAATAGAATTTTTGCCCGTTTCGGAGAATTTTCTCGAGATGATAATCTCTCCGTCGGTATCCACGTCCATTTCTTTGAGCTCTTGCACGGCTTTTGCTGTTTCAGGAAGGATAAACTCCGCCTTTACCATGCATTCCGTTTCCCCATAGCGAATCATGCTACGGTCGGCTTTTGCGCCCAAAACAAAATTGACAGAGTCGAGAATAACTGACTTCCCTGCGCCCGTTTCTCCAGAGAGCACGTTCAAGCCGTCGCCGAATTCAATCTCCGCGTGCTCGATAAGCGCTACGTTTTTAATGGTAAGCTTGGATAACATACTTTTCCCTATCTCATAAATTCCGTAATTTTTTCCACAACCGTAAGCGCAGAAGCGTTGTCTTTACATACGATAAGCAAGGTATCGTCCCCTGCAACCGAGCCAACCACCTCTTCGTAATTAAGTTTATCCACAACAGCGCCAGCATTTGCGCCGTTTCCAGTCAAGGTCTTAACAACGACAAGGTTTTGCGCTTCTTTTATGCCAATGACGCAATCGCGAAATAAGCTCTTCATTTTAGGGGAAATCTCGCTTTCGCCATCATTGATATAGGCGTAGCGGTATTTTTTTTCAATTCCCGCCACCTTAAAAAGATGTAAATCGCGGATATCGCGCGATATTGTTGCTTGCGTAACCACGTAATTTAAGCGATTGAGTTCTGCGCAAAGCTCTTCTTGTGTTTCAATTTCTTTGTGCGAAATAATTTCTAAAATTTTCGCATGACGTGCCGATCTCAACATACAGTTGCTCCTTATCCGTTTAATTTATTTTTTACCCGCGCAAAGAAATCCGACCCGTCTTTTGCAGGAAAATCAGCCGTAAACGGCGCTTTTTTTACTTGTATTGTAGCGTTTTGCGGTAACGCCGCCACCACTTTTCCG
>JAZUQM010000158.1:0-6101 GCA_045605705.1 Candidatus Scatosoma sp. | reverse complement strand
CGTCTTTTCAAGGGTATCTCTACGCGCACAAAGCATTTTTCCTGCTTCAATATCACGAGGTCCAAGCTCGATACGCACGGGAACGCCTTTCATTTCCCACTCGTTGAATTTCCAACCAGGGCTATTGTCCGAGTTATCAAGCGTTACACGAATACCTGCCCCTTCCAATTCAGCTTTGAGTGCCTCGCAAGCTTCTACCACGCCGGGTTTTCTTGCGGCGATAGGAACGATAACGCACTGAATAGGCGCAACTACGGGAGGGAATACCAAACCACGCTCGTCGCCGTGGGTCATAATGATGGCACCTATCAAGCGAGTGGATACCCCCCAAGAAGTCGTGTACGCCGTTTGTAATACGCCTTCGTTGCCGAGGTATTTGATATCGAATGCCGTGGAGAAGTTCTGCCCGAGATAATGGGAAGTCCCCGCCTGCAAGCTTTTCCCGTCGTGCATCATAGCCTCCATGGTATAGGTGGCTACCGCGCCCGCAAAACGTTCTTTTTCCGTTTTTCTGCCCGTTAAAACGGGGATTGCAAGGCAATTTTCGGCAAACTCTTTATAAATTTCGAGCATTGCCATCGTTTCTTCTTTAGCCTCCTCCTCGGAAGCATGCGCCGTATGCCCTTCCTGCCATAAAAACTCGCTCGTTCTCAGGAAAGGACGGGTAGTCTTTTCCCAACGCATAACGTTACACCACTGGTTGATTTTTAAGGGTAAATCACGGTACGATTGCACCCACTTGGACATCATTGTACCAATGATTGTTTCGGAGGTAGGACGAATTGCCAAGGGCTCGGTAAGTTCCTCGCCGCCGGCATGAGTTACAACCGCAACTTCAGGAGCAAAGCCTTCTACGTGCTCTGCCTCCTTGGTGAAGTAGCTCATGGGGATAAGCAAGGGGAAGTATGCATTTTCTACGCCGCGCTTATGAAAACGGGCGTTCATCTCTTTTTGGATATTTTCCCAAATTGCGTAGCCGTACGGACGGATGACCATCGTCCCCTTTACAGGTCCGTAGTCAACAAGCTTAGTCTTGAGCACAACATCCGTGTACCACTGCGGGAAATTCTCGTCTATATTTGCGATTTGTTCTACGAATTGCGTTTCTTTTGCCATAACTTTTCTTATTCTCCTTATAGAAACGACCCTCAAAAGCCTTTTCCGCTTTTAAGGGTCGCCTTTGCTAAACTGCTTTGTCAAACAAACCCGTAAGGCTTATTCATCGAGTATGTTTTTGAACTTCTTTTGAAGGTGGAATACCTTACCGCAGCAAGGGCAACGGTGGTACTGAGAACCTACCTTCGTCTTAATCAGCTTGGAGCAGGTAGGACAACGAAGCTGCCAAGAACGCCATTCTTCCTCTTGCTCCTCTTCCTCGTCGTCCATATCTACGGGCGCAATCATAGGAGCTACGATAGGAAGTACCGCAGGCGTCGCTTCCTCTTGCACTTCAGGTTCTTCTTTAACCTCCTCTTTGTTTGCCAAGGGGCATACAATTTGAGGAGCAGGTTGCTCGAGAACTTGGGGGTTAACGGGAGGCATAGGTTGTGCCGCTGCTTCCGTCGCAACCGTGTCGTTTTCCAAATGCAACAAGCTGATAGGAGGAACCTTATCCAAAGTCAAACCACCCTTTTGTTCGGGCACGTGTACGTTGATAGGCGCCGCTTTTTGTTCAGGTACGTTTACGTTAATAGGCTGCGCATTTGCAGGCATATTTACGTTGATAGGCTGAACCTTCGCTTGTTCGGGCATTTGAATATTGATAGGCTGAGCAGCAGGCGCAGGCACTTTCACCTGAATAGGCGCTTGCTTAGGCAACTGCACGTTTACGGGAGGCATCGCTATCTGCTGTTTAGGTACGTTGACCTGAATAGGCTGCGCTGCAGGTGCGGGCATATGTACGTTAATGGGTTGCGCCGCGTGCTGTTGCTGAGGTACGTTCACCGTAATGGGAGGCATCGTCATAGGCTTTTGCGCAGGCATTTGAATATTGATGGGCTGCGCTGCCATGGGTGCCTGTTTGGGAACGTGTACGTTGATAGGAGGCATAACCGTGGGCTTTTGCGCGGGCATTTGAATATTGATAGGCTGCGCCGCCATGGGTGCCTGTTTGGGAACGTGTACGTTGATCGGAGGCATAGCAGGAATTTGCTGTTGAGGTACGTAAACGCTTACGGGTGCCTGTCTAGGCATTTGTACGTTTACGTTAGGCGTTGCCTGCATAGGAACGTGTACGTTGATAGGCGCTTGCTGAGGCATATGTACGTTTACGTTAGGGATAGCCGCTTGCTGTCTAGGAACGTGTACGTTGATCGGAGGCATAGCGGGAAGCTGTTGCTGAGGTACGTAAACGCTGACAGGCGTAGGTCTTTGTGCAGGCATATTCACAGCGATATTGGAAGGAGGAACGTGAACGTTTACCTTGGGAGCCGGCACGACTACGGGTGCCTTCTCTACGTCTTCCACCATCTCTGCCTTCGCTTCTTTCGTCCATCTAAGTCTTAAGATGCAATCCAGAAGGAACATTACGAACGCAACTACTGCAATGATGAGCGAGTTCATATCCAAGCCCACAACCGTTTCCACGGAGAATACCGTGCCTTGGATATCGGGAATGGTATATACCGCCTCGCCGATGAAGTACTTGCAAGCTACAACCCCCGCAGAGGCAAGCGCAAGGAAGAACGATGCAATGCGATAGGTACGTCTACCGGGAGCGAAAGGTCCTTCCGCGCTAAACTCCGTACAGCTGAACGCATGCTTGAACAGCGCGCAAAGGAAGAAGAAGGACAACAGCTGCAACGCTACGGGGATAAGCCCCATCATGTTTGCCATCAGGCTTTCAAAGCCGCCTTCCATAAGGTACACGTTGATAATCGTGTGGATTTGCTCCGAGGTAAGGAATAAGTACGCGATATAGAAAACTGCCACAAGTTGCAGAAGGTTTCTAACCAAAGGAATGATTCGGCCGAAGGGACGTTTGCGCTCGATAACTTCCGAACCGTTTTGAATATAGAAGGCGCTAGTCTTACTGCCCAAGATTCCGCAAACAAGATGCACCGCGATACCGACTAACAACACCGTGTAGGGTGCGCCAACGAGGAATATGGGCGACCAAGCCATGCCACCTTGCAAAACGTACAAAAGAACGTTGAAAATGATAACGCTGCTAAAGGACGAGGAGAAGATATCCCCAAGCGTTTCCATCGCGCCAAGATTTGCGTTCAGTCCATAGATACGGCTAACCTTTTTCTTGAACAGGTATTTCAGGTGCGAAAGCGCCCTAATCCCATTGATGAGCAAAATCACCAACATCAAGGCATACAAAGCCGAAGTAACCAAGCGCATGATCCCGAACGACGAGCTCAAGTCCATTGCCAAGAAAGGTCTCCAGAACTGTTTCAGGCCCATGTTGTCGTACACCGAGGAGAACATTGCTCTGCAACCCAAAACCGACACGACCGCCGTAGCGATAAGGTAGAGAATACCTACCAATTGCGCTCTTGCGCGGGTCTTGTTGATGCGGCTGCGGATAAATGCTCCACGTTTTGTGGGAACCGTTTGAATTCTGTACTGTTTCATCTATCCCTAACCTCCGAAGGTTTTTTCCGAATTTGATTTTGAACGGCGTTTTTTCGTCCTCGCGGGCGCGAGGAAAGCAAAGAAAACCCTACATTATCCTAATTCTAATCTATTATACCTTTTTTTTATCCAAATGTCAATATCATTTCCCTAAAAAAATCACAATTTTTTAGAAAAAATCATATTATTTTTTAAGGGCACGGCGAAAAATCGCCGTGCCCCCTGTAAAGCCTGTTTTCTTGCTTATTTCCCAAAGATTTCCCTGTATGCCTTCATACACTTACTAATAATCTCCATCGCCTCGTCGCGGTGGCAAATTTCCTTGACCGTCGTTTGCTTATGTTCAAGAGATTTGTACACCTCGAAGAAATGCATCATTTCATCGAAAATATGCTTGGGAAGCTCGTGAATATCGTAGTAATTGTTATAGGTAGGATCTCCAAAAGGAATCGCAACGATTTTTTCATCCAGCGCCCCGCCGTCGATCATGGTGATTACCCCTATGGGGTAACATTTCACAAGCGTACAGGGATAAATCGTTTCGTTGCAAAGCACCAAAACGTCCAAAGGGTCGCCGTCATCGGCGAACGTGCGCGGAATAAAACCATAGTTTGCGGGATACACCGTAGAGGTGTACAGTACGCGGTCAAGTTTAAGCAATCCCGTTTCCTTGTCAAGTTCGTACTTTGCCTTACAGCCCTTGGGGATTTCGATAAAAACCTCAAAGCTCTTCGCTGTAATCCTGCTAGACGAAATATCGTGCCAAATGTTCATAAATTCATCCTCACGCAACTTAATATGGTATATTATAACATATTTTTAAGGATAAAGCAAGAATACGGAACGGGTTTTTGGCAATATTTTTGCATTTTTTTATATTCTAGCCCTGTCCCAGACTTCCTTCTCAACTCGTACCTGCCCCCGCCTTATACGATAATCAACCTTGCTTTTACCAAATAAACGGAATTAAGCGATATTTGACCTTCTTCTTATACTCCGCATATCCGTCAAGTTCCTTTTCCAATAACTCCTCTTCGTTTTTGATGCGCTTGGCGATAATAAAGGGATAGGCAAAAAAGACAATCAACGAATATACCGACCCGAGCACCAAAGGCATGGAAAAGAATAAAAGCAAGGTCGCCGCGTACATGGGATGGCGTACGATGACATACAACCCTGTATCGACCACCTTTTGATTTTTCTGCACTTGGACGGTGCGGCTTAAATATGCGTTTTCTCTCAGCACTTCTGCATAGAGCGCATACGCAAGCAAAAAAGCAATACTTGCCGCAATACTAACCCAACACGGCAGCATGTACCAGCCCAAACGGAACCCTAATCCCGCAAGGATAAACCCTGCAATAAACATAAGTCCGCTCACTTTGACAACTAAGCTTTGTGCTTTTTGTTTTTCTTTGGCAACCAAACGGCTTTTCAAAAGGTCGGGATTTTTGAACAGCATAACCAACCCTGCAAGAAACATGGGGATAAACAAAATCCCCATAAGCAGCCAACCGTTAAAAAAGCACAAGGTTCCTGCCGGCAGGAAGATAAGCACGCCTACCAAAAGAACGCCTAATAAGAATTTTCCTATCGCTTGAAGAAATAACACGCTTACACTTCCTTGAAATATTTTCCGTCTTTCGTTTGACAAATGATACCCTTTTGCACAAGCTTTTGCGTAAGCCGTTGAAATCCGTTTGGATTAACAAGCCCAATTTCCGTTAACGCCTTTGCCGTTTCGGGGGATACTGCACCGTGCTTTTTTAATTTTTTAATGATTACGTTTTTTCTAATGATGGGAATAGGTGGAATAATCGCCATAACCACGGCTCCTTTTTATGAGTGTAGCATAAACATGATAAAAAGTCAAATAAATCTTTGTATCTAATCCGCGTCTTCTGCGCCAAAAAAGGACGCCGAAAAAAGACGTAGCAGAAGACGAGATTACTCGCTTACGCTCGTAGCGTCGTCGCTCGACAAGCCTCGTCCCTTTTTCAAGTCCCGTCTTCCTCGCTCCTCGCGCGAACTCGTGAAAACCACAAAACCGAGCGGCTTGTCTTCTGCGCCAAAAAAGGACGCCGAAAAAAGACGTAGCAGAAGACGAGATTACTCGCTTACGCTCGTAGCGTCGTCGCTCGACAAACCTCGCCCCTTTTTTAAGTCCCGTCTTCCTCGCTCCTCGCGCGAACTCGTGAAAACCACAAAACCGAGCGGCTCGTCTTCTGCGCCAAAAAAGGACGCCGAAAAAGACGTAGTAGAAGACGAGATTACTCGCTTACGCTCGTAGCGTCGTCGCTCGACAAGCCTCACCCCTTTTTTAAGTCCCGTCTTAAGTCGGATCGTAGCCATGTCGTTCTGTGAGCCAAGGAGTTGACTGGTGAGATTGTCTTCCTAAGACCGCTTGGCCTCCGACTTAAAAAGGACGCCGAAAAAGACGTAGTAGAAGACGAGATTACTCGCTTACGCTCGTAGCGTCGTCGCTCGACAAGCCTCACCCCTTTTTTAAGTCCCGTCTT
>JAZUQM010000157.1:0-3825 GCA_045605705.1 Candidatus Scatosoma sp. | reverse complement strand
GTGGGTTTTGTTGGCAATATATTAAGTTTAGACACCGGTGGAGATATTACCTCTGTGTTGTCTATGATTGGCCCAGCATTTATGTCTTCGGGACTTATCTTCTACATTTTTGCGAGTATTTTCTCCTTTACACTTATGTTTAAGCATTTCCGCTGGTTTAAAGATATTCCTTTCTAAATAAAATATATAAATAAAAAAAGGCTAAAAAGGCGCTCTTCCCGTAGAGAGTTTAATTAAATATTTTATAAAACTCGACTTTTCTAAGTCGAGTTTTCTTTTACCCACATATATCAATTTGATTTTTTTCTTTTTGTATGATATAATATTTTTATCAATAAATGAAAATTTAACGGAGAAAGTATGTCTTATCAAGCCACCTTAAATAAATATCTTCAAGTAATTGTTGGAAAAAAATTAGAAAAGTTGAATCTTGCTTGCGAAATGATGATGTTCTCTTTTGAAGACTATGCTTTTCACGCATTAGGTTTGACAAGAATTATTAAAGATAATGATATTCTTGTAACGACTCTTGATTATCAAAATTGGGATAGGAAAAATGATGAGAATAACGACGAATCGTATTTTGTGAAAAAATACCGCGATAAGATTGAAGGTGGCGTTGTAATTTCAGTAAGCGTTACCCCTTTATACGACATTGAAATTATTATGGATAATGGTATAAAAATCGAATTGTTTGTTAAAAATGGTTATCACCATTTTGATGACGAAAATGAACAATGGGTGTTTTTTAGAGAAGATGACCATTCTCACCCTTTTATTAGTGTTTGGAGTAAATCTGTCGATATAGCAACAACTTGGTAAGCGGTTAATTATAATTTTATATTCTTCTATCGTGGACAATTTCATGTAAGGTGTAGCACACTATACTTTCAAATGAAAGTCGTGTATTTTGCAAAGTAAAAAAATAAAGACTAACGAAAAAAATCGTTAGTCTTTTATAATGTTTTAAAAAATCCCTACGGGAAGAGCGCATAACCGTCCCGTTTTTATTTATTCATTTTCCGTATGCCATAAGGCAAGCTGGTTTTCAATCGCAGGGGTGATTTCCCGCGTCAAGACCTCGTAGCCAAGCGGCGTTAAATGTCCGCCGTCTATCGTGTATTCCTCGTACAGCTCTCCCGTTTGCAAGTTCATGAGAGGGGAATACAAATCCACAAATGCAAAGGAATATTTTTCCGCAAGCTTTTTAATCTTGACGTTGTTATATGCCGCAAGCTGATTTTTCTTGCCCCATTCCTTGCTCATGCAGGTGAGGGAAAGGATAACCACTTTCGTATTCGGCGCATACATGGCCATGCCCTTTAAGAGATTTTCGTAGTTTTCGAACATTTCGCCCATGTTATTCGCGCCGATGAGCATAACGGCAACCTTGGGCTGTACGTCGTACAAGGATACCTGCATTCTTTCTTCCAAGCCCACCGTCGTTTCACCGCCGATACCGCGGTTTAAAACCAAATACTGCGGATAATAGGTATGTAAATCATACCCGTCCGTGAGGCTGTCGCCAAGGAAAACGACGTCCACTTCAAAATCCGCGTACAGCTCGTTTTCGATTTGGTAGGCGGAAATTTTATTCGCGCGGTATTCCGCCATCAAAAGGCGAAGCTCTTCTTCCTCGTCATTCTTACAACCGCCGAAAATCACGAACACAACCGCCAAAAGGATAAAAAGCAATCGTTTCATATCTTACTCCTATAAGATAAAGATTAAGCAGCCGATAAAAAGTCCCAAGCCCTCGCCGACGAGTAAATCGGAGGGGTAATGCAAGCCAAGCGCAAAGCGGGTATAAGCAAGTAATAAGCTGCAAGCGAGCAGTAAAATACCTACCCAAGGCAAAAACCGTAAAAAGGTAACGGCAATTACCGCGGCGCACGCCATATGACGGCTTGGAAAGGATTTCGTATCCGCCCTATGCTTGGTAACAAGGGGTTGTATACCCGCGCCGTTTTCCGCGTACGGGCGGGGGCGCTCCACGGCTAGCCGTAACACCGTTACGGTGAAAAAGGCGAGGGCAGGTACGAAGAGAAGGGCTAATTTTGTCTTTGGGTCTAGCGTTTCTTGCAACAAAGCATACAGGCAAAAAAGCGCGTAGCTAACGCTCACAAACGCCGTTAAAAAGGCGTTGATGAGAATGACTGCCCGCTTTAATAAAGGTCGAGCGGTAAGAAATGCTCTATTTGCATTGTAAAGGGAAACGTAATCGTATTTCATAAATACAGTATAGCATAATCGCTGTAGAATGGCAAGCAAAACAAAGCCCTTTGGAGGGGGATCCAAAGGGCTTTTTCATTACCGATTATGCTTTTTGCGCTTCGGCAACGATTTTGTCTACCAGCATAGGAGGTACGTCTTCGTAGCCCAAGAATTCGCTGACGAATTTACCGCTGCCGCGGGTGAGGGAACGAAGCTCCATAGTGTAGGTTTTGATTTCCGCAAGAGGAACTTCGGCGTTGATAATCGAGCGTTCCCCCTCGGTATCCGTACCCATGATACGGCCGCGGCGCTTGTTGATGTCGCCCATAACGTCGCCGAGGTAATCGGAAGGAACGGCAATTTTCAAGCTGTAAACAGGTTCGAGAAGGACGGGTTTCGCGTTCTTCAAGCCTTCCTTAAACGCAATCGCCGCCGCCATCTTAAACGAAAGCTCGTTGGAATCTACGTCATGGTAGCTTCCGTCGTAGAGGACTGCTTTCAAGCCCGTTACGGGGTAGCCTGCCAAAGGCCCGTGTTCCATTGCCTCGCGAAGACCCTTTTCAACTGCGGGGAAGTAGTTCTTGGGTACTGCGCCGCCCACGACTTCTTCGTCGAATACAAATTCTTCTTCGCAAGGGGAGAAGCGGATTTTACAATGCCCATACTGACCGTGGCCGCCCGATTGTTTTTTATGCTTACCTTCTGCCTCGGTCGTGCCGCGGATGGTTTCGCGGTACGCAATCTTAGGTTCGGAAAGCTTCATATCCACGCCGTAGCGCGCTTTCACTTTCTTTGCGAGCATTTCGATTTGCACGTCGCCCTGACCGCCGATAACCATTTCGCCCGTGTCGGGGTTCTTTTCAATGGAGAAGGTGTAGTCTTCTTCTTTAAGCTTAGCAAGCCCCGCAAAGACCTTGTCTTCCTCGCCCTTCTTTTCCGCGGAAACGGACATGAACAGGGTGGGTTTCGGGAAGTAGATAGGGGTGAGCTTTACTTTCGCGGAAGGGTCGCAAAGGGTGTCGCCCGTGTTGGTGTTGCCGAGCTTATTCACCGCGCCGATATCGCCTGCCTCTAACTGTTCGACGGGTTCCATCTTCTTGCCGCGGAGTACGTACACTTGACCGATGCGTTCTTCGCATTCGGTATTCGAATTCCATACGGTAGAGCCACTCTTCAAAACCCCGCGGAAGCTCTTCAAATAGCTAAGCTTACCCGAGAAGGGATCGATCACCGTCTTAAATACCTGCGCCGCGAAAGGAGCGTCCGCTTCGGTGCGGAGGGAAATGACCTTGCCGCCGTTTGTAACGTCTTCCGCCATGGTGTTCATGCGTTCGTGCGCTTGGGGCATGTAGGTTACGATTTCGTTCAAAAGGTTGATAACGCCGCGGTTGGTGAGCGCCGAACCCGCCATGACGGGAATGGTGTTTACGGACGCGATACCGATGCGGATACCCTGAATGGTTTCCTCGCGGGTAAGCTCACCCGATTCAAAGTATTTATCCAAGAGCACTTCGTCGTTTTCCGCAGCCGTTTCCATGAGGGAGGCTTTCATTTCCTCAACCTGATCTTTCATATCCTCGGGGATAGGAATTTCCTGAGGCCCGCCCTCTT
>JAZUQM010000156.1:0-6483 GCA_045605705.1 Candidatus Scatosoma sp. | reverse complement strand
CCGCATTTGATACAGAAATACGGAAAGCTGCTACACGATTATTATATAGTAAGTTTTGGCAAAAATCAATACTTTTTTGTAAAAAATTTCAAAAAAACCAAAAACGGACGGGTTTACCGTCCGTTTTTTACACCCCAAAGGGGGAATATGCAAATAATCCGCCTGTGCCGCACCTTGGCAAAAAGATGAACCCGCGATTAGCAGGTGGGTGCCGTATCTTGACGCGTCGAACTTTCCGCTAAGCAGACCTTGTCTATCGCCACGAATGCCGAGCTCCCGAAAATATCTTGTGGATCCCGTTTTATACCAAACTCCGAACACCGCAGATTGTAATTATTATATCAAGCTTACGCTTTCTTGTCAAGCGATTGAAGGGCTAAAAGGAAGGGGAAAATTTCCGCCTCGAAATTCAAGCCGTATTTCTTATCGGGCACTTCCTTTGCCGAGCGGCGAATGGCGGCGGTTGCGAACTCGGAAGCGAGGTAAATCGCCTCTGCGGTATGCTTTCCGCGCGCGAGGCATGCCACGAATGCCGAGGCGAATACGTCGCCTGCTCCGCAGAAAAAGCCTTCCACGTTTTCGTGCGTGAACGAGTACTTGCCCCCGTTCTTTCCCGAAAAGAACACGCAAATATCCGCACCGTCCTTGACCCCCGTAATCACGGGCAGGGAGAGCTTGCTAAGCTCCTCTAACGCCTTATCCACGTTCTTACGGGTGAGGGGATATTCCACGCCCGACAAGAACGCTGCCTCGGTGGCGTTGGGCAGGATATAATCCGCCTCTGCGCAAAGGGCTTTCATGGCGTTCACGTACTCGGCGGTAAAGCCTGTGTACAGCTTGCCCTCGTCCCCCATAACGGGGTCGACGATAAACTTACCGTTTTCCGCCAAGAATTCCTTTTTGATAGAGGAAACCAGCTTGATTTGGTCGATACTGCCAAGGTAACCGCTGTATACGAAATCAAATTTCAAGCCCAGCGATTTCCAGTGCGCTAAAATGGCGGGCAGCTCGTCTGTGAGGTCATGGAAGGTATAATCCGTAAAACCGCCCGTATGGGTGGAAAGGATTGCGGTGGGAAGCACCGTGCATTCCACCCCGCAAGCGGAGAGAATAGGCAGGGTAACCGTCAAAGAGCATTTTCCAACGCAGGATAAATCGTTAATCGCAAGCACGCGCATGGAAATTTGCCTCCTTGGAAAGAAATTTTTTATATTCCTATTATAAATCTCTTGCTTTTTTTTGTCAAACGGATTAAAATAGTATCGTAACAAAAAGCATAATTTTTTTATTTCACGAGGTAGTCTATGTTTATTACGGGCGAAAGAACAAACAATACGGTATCGTACGCGGATTTTGAGCGTTATGAAAACCAAGTTATCACGATTAAAGGCACAATCCACAACATTCGTATGATGTCGGATTTTGCATTCGTTATTTTGCGTACGGCACGCGAAACCGTACAGTGTGTATACGCCGAGAGCTTTTCCGATTATCGCATGAGCGAGGATGTCAAGGAAGAATGCGCGGCAAAAATCACGGGCAAGGTTGTTGCGGGCGAAACCAAGGACGGCTCCAAGCGTTATGAGGTACAAATTCATAATATCGAGCTGTTATCCCATCCCGCGGATATTCCTCCCGTCGTTATCACGAAAAAGCAGGTAAACTGCGACCTTTCGACCAAGCTCGATTACCGTCCCGTAACCTTGCGTAACCCCAAGGAACGCGCAATCTTCAAATTGCAAGAGGGGATCCAACGCGGGTTCCGCGAATACCTTACGCAAGAGGGTTTTACGGAAATCCACTCGCCGAAAATTAACTTTGCGGGCGCAGAGGGGGGCACGAACGTATTTAAGCTCGACTATTTTGGCAAGCAGGTATACTTGGCACAGTCCCCTCAGCTTTATAAACAAGCTATGGTGGCGGTATACGAACGCGTATTTGAAATCGCACCCGTATTCCGCGCGGAGCACCACGATACCAGCCGTCATTTGAACGAATACATTTCCATGGACTTTGAAATGGGCTTTATCGACAGCTTTGAAGATATCATGAACATGGAAGCGGGCGTGCTCAAATATATCATGAACCTTTTGAAGACGGAATACAAAAACGAAGTGGACTTGCTCCATATCGAAATTCCCGAAATCAAGGAAATCCCCGTGCTCAAATTCATGGAAGCCAAAGAAATTATCATGAAGAAGTTCAAATATCAGCCTTCCGACATGAAAGACTTTGACCCCGAAGAAGAGCAGATTTTGGGTAAATACGCGAAAAAGCAGTTTAACTCCGACTTCATTTTCATCACGCATTATCCTTCCAAAAAGCGTCCTTTCTATACCATGGACGACCCCGAAGACCCCGAATACACCTTGTCTTTCGACTTATTGTTTAGAGGTCTTGAAATCACCTCGGGCGGACAGCGTGTACACGATTACAACGAACAAGTGGCAAAAATGGAACAGCTCGGCATGAACCCCGAAGAATTTGCGACCTATCTCATGCTCCACAAATACGGCGCGCCTCCTCACGGCGGTCTTGGCTTGGGCTTGGAGCGTTTGACCATGCACCTTCTCGGCGCGAAGAACGTCCGCGAGGCGACTATGTTCCCTCGCGATATCAACCGCGTTAGTCCTTAATCATGAAAAAAACGATAAAAGTAAACGATTTATGTTGCCAACGCTGCGCCGACCAAATGGCGGTGAAGCTTGCGCTTATCGAGGGCGTGCGCGGCGCAAAAGCCAACTATAAAAAGGGGCTTGTCTTTGTGGACGTAGCGGACGGCGTTACGGACGAAGAACTCAAAGCGGTGTTCAAGGGGACGGGCATGGAAGTGCTGTCTATCGAGCTTAGAAAAGGAATTTTTGGTTAAGCCCTCAAAATGCTTGCCAAAAGCAAAAAAATAGTATATAATTTAGAAAAATTAAATGAAAAAGCGTTAAAAGAGGACAACGCTGTTATGTTAGCTTTGCAAAGAGAGCTTCCGTTTGGTGAAAGGAAGAGAAAGCGCATAAGAGATATCACCTCGTCAGCTGACCGGGCGAAAGGGAACGAGTAGTTTGGTACGGGTTTGCATTCCGTTATCAGGTGCAACGAATGATGGTTCGTTTTGGTGGTTAAAAAAGCCGTAGTGTTTTTCCAAGACGCTACGGCTTATTTTTTCAAAAACTGCAAAAACTCAACCGCTTTCGGCTCTACAATCCTAAATTTAGTTAAAACACTCCAAAGGAGAAAAAATATATGTCTATGTACAAGAAAGTCGACACTTCCTTAAACTTTGTGGAAAGAGAAAAGGAAATCGTCGAATATTGGAACGAGGAGAAAGTCTTTGAAGAAAGTATGCAGGCTACGGAAGGGAACGAGGAGTTCTCTTTCTACGACGGCCCTCCCACGGCGAACGGTAAGCCCCATATCGGGCATATTTTGACCCGTGTTATGAAGGACATCGTGCCTCGTTATCAAACCATGAAAGGTAAGCACGTTTTGAGAAAAGCGGGCTGGGATACGCACGGTCTTCCCGTCGAGCTTGAGGTGGAGAAAAAACTCGGCTTGGAGAGTAAAACGGGCATTGAAAGCTACGGTATCGAGCCGTTCATTTTGAAATGTAAAGAATCCGTTTGGCAGTACTCCAACGAGTGGAAGAAAATGTCGGATAGAGTAGGCTACTGGTGCGACATGGACAACCCTTACGTTACTTATCACGACGATTATATAGAATCGGAATGGTGGGCGATTAAGGAAATCCACAAAAAAGGGCTTTTGTACAAGGGGCATAAAATCGTGCCTTACTGCCCCCGCTGCGGGACAGCGCTTTCCTCGCACGAGGTTGCGCAAGGCTATAAGGACGTAAAACAGCTTACCGCATTCGTGAAGTTCAAGGTCAAGGATGCGGAAAACACTTATATTCTTGCTTGGACGACGACGCCTTGGACGATGCCTTCCAACGTTGCGCTTTGTATGAACCCTGCGTTCGACTACGTCATGGTGGAAATGCAGGAAAGTGGTGAAAAGTATATCCTCGCCGAGGGCTTGTTAAAGAGCGTTTTGGGTGAAGAGGGGTATACCGTGCTTTCCACGAAAAAGGGTACGGAATACGAATATACCGAATACGAACCCTTGTATCCCTTTGGGAAAGAAAAATTCAATTACCGTGAAAAGTCCCACTACGTTACCTGTGATAACTACGTAACCCTTTCGGACGGTACGGGCGTCGTGCATATTGCGCCCGCGTTCGGTGAGGACGACTATAAAGTAGGCAAACGCTACAACCTGCCCGTTGTACAGCTCATCACCGAAGAGGGGAAATTCCCCGAAGGCTGCGGCGAGTTTACGGGCGTCGGCGCACAGGCGGCGGACCCTCTTGTCGTTAAGGATTTGAAAGCGCGTAGCTTGCTCTTAAAGACGATGGAATTCACGCATAACTATCCCTTCTGCTGGCGTTGCGATACTCCGCTTATCTACTATGCAAGATCGAGCTGGTTTATCAAAGTAACCGAAATCAAGGATAGATTGATTGAAACCAACCGTTCGGTAAACTGGATGCCCGATACCATTAAGGAAGGACGTATGGGCAACTTCCTTGAAAACGTAATCGACTGGGGCTTGTCCCGCGATAGATACTGGGGTACGCCCTTGCCCGTATGGGTTTGCGAGGAGTGCGGCGAAATCGAGGTTATCGGCTCGCGCGAAGAGCTCGTAGAAAAGTGTGGCGCGCCCAAGGATATTGAATTGCACCGTCCCTATTTGGACGATTTAACCTGCAAATGCGGCAAGTGCGGCGGTAAAATGCGCCGTACGCCCGAGGTTATCGACTGCTGGTTTGACTCGGGTTCTATGCCTTTCGCGCAGTATCATTACCCGTTTGAAAACAAAGCGTTGTTTGAACAGACCTTCCCCGCGGATTTCATTTCCGAGGCGGTGGACCAAACGCGCGGCTGGTTCTATACCTTGCTTGTAATTTCCACCTTGCTCTTTGACAAAGCTCCTTTCAAAAACTGTATCGTTTTAGGACACGTCAACGACAAGAACGGTATCAAAATGTCCAAGCATAAGGGCAACGTCGTCGACCCTTGGTCGGTGCCCGATAAGCAGGGCGCAGACGCCGTTCGTTGGTATTTCTATACCTCGTCCGCACCTTGGCTGCCTTCGAGATTCTATCCCGAGGCGGTATCCGAGGCGCAGAGAAAATACATGGGTACGCTTTGGAATACCTATGCCTTCTTCTGTCTGTATGCGGATATCGACGGCTACGACCCTTCCAAGTATGATTTGAAAAATTGCAAGCTCTCGCTCATGGATAAGTGGATTTTGTCCAAGCTCAACACCTTAGTGGACTGCGTAGATAAAAATCTTGCCGTATATAATATTACGGACAGCGCGCGCGCGTTACAGGATTTTACGGATATTCTTTCCAACTGGTACGTTCGCCGCGGCAGAGATAGATATTGGGGCAGCGAAATGACGGAGGACAAGGCGGCGGCATATACCACCCTTTGGCACGTGCTCGTTACCTTTGCAAAGCTCACCGCGCCTTATACGCCGTTTGTCGCGGAGCAAATGTATCTTAACCTCGTGCCCGCCTTCTTTAAGGACGCGCCGAAGTCCGTGCACCTTTGCGCTTTCCCCGAATACGACGCGGCTATGGTAGACGAAGCGCTGGAAAAGGGTATGGATACCGTGCTTGATATCGTTAACCTTGGCAGAGCGGCTCGAAATTCCGGCAACGTGAAAAACCGTCAGCCTCTTGCTGAAATGTACGTCGTTACCGCAAGAGCGGAGGATTTGGACGAGGGACTCAAAGCAATTGCGCTTGATGAATTGAATATTAAGGAATACAAGTCCGCGGAAGACGCAGGGGAGTTCATTTCCTATAAGCTCAAACCTCAGCTTAAGACCATCGGTCCTAAATACGGTAAAAAGCTTGGCATGATTAAGGCGTTCTTAGAAGGATGCGACGCGAAATCGGCGAAGGAAGTCGTCGAGGCTGTGCGCGGCGGCGGGGAATACGTTCTCGCGCAGGATAACGAGGTGGTGCTTAAGGAAGAGGATTTGCAAATCTTCACCGAAAGTAAGACGGGCTTTATCTCCGCAAGCGATAAGGGCGTAACGGTTGCGCTGAATACACAGCTCACTGAAGAGCTTATCGTGGAGGGTATCGAGCGTGAACTCGTTTCCAAGGTGCAAGCCATGAGAAAAGAGGCGGATTTCAGTATCACCGACCGTATTCATATATATTATATAGCGGAAGGGAAAGTGGAAACCGTACTTTCCACGGCAGCGTTCAAGGAAGACGTTTTGGCGCTTTCCGTTACGGAAGGGAGCGTGGAGAACGCGGATATTGTCAAAGAGGTGGACGTCAACGGCGAAAAGGCAACGCTTGCGCTCGTTCGGGCGAAAAAACAAAAGACAACTTTGGCAATTTTGAAAAAAAAGTGGAAAAAGGTATAAAAAATAGTTGACAAGGCAACAAGTCGGATCGTAGCCATG
>JAZUQM010000155.1:0-6989 GCA_045605705.1 Candidatus Scatosoma sp. | reverse complement strand
CAGAACGAGATGGCTACGATCCGACTTTACCTCCCAATCCTCGTCGCTGCCCATACTGTTTTCGGGACGGGTGGAAAGTTCTACGTGGTACTTAAACCCAAAGAGCGTATACACTTCGTTGATAAGACGTACTACGCCCTTGATTTCTTCCTTGATTTGCTCTCTCGTCATGAAGATATGCGCGTCGTCCTGCGTAAAGCAGCGCACACGGAAAAGACCGTGGAGCTGACCGGATTTTTCATGACGGTGTACAATCCCAAGCTCGCCCATACGGATAGGCAAATCCTTGTAGCTATGGGGTTCGTTTTTATAAACCAAGATACCGCCGGGACAGTTCATAGGCTTGATTGCGAAGTCCTCTTCATCCACCTTGGTGGTGTACATATTGTCGCGGTAGTGATACCAGTGGCCCGACGTTTCCCAAAGGGTACGATTCAGCATGATAGGCGTTTGCACCTCCACGTACCCCTCGCGGGTGTGGATTTCGCGCCAATAATCAATGAGGGTGTTTTTGAGCACCATGCCGTTGGGCAGGAAGAAAGGCAAACCTTTGCCCTCGTTCATGATTGCGAAAAGCTTAAGCTCCTTACCAAGCTTGGTATGGTCGCGCTTTTTCGCCTCTTCGAGCATGGTGAAATAAGCCTCCATCTCGTCCTTCTTCGCAAACGCCGTACCGTAGATACGAGTGAGCATCTTGTTATGCTCGTCCCCGCGCCAGTACGCGCCCGCGATACTCGTAAGCTTGAACGCTTTAATTTTTCCCGTCGAGGGCAGGTGAGGCCCTCTGCAAAGGTCGGTAAACCCGCCCTGCTTATAGAAGGAGATGGTTTCCCCCTCGGGTAAATCGTTAATCAGCTCCACCTTGTAGTTTTCACCGTACTCTTCCATGAGCGCGATTGCCTCGTCTTTAGGCAAAGTAAAACGGGAAATGGGCAGATTACTTTTGATAATCTTTTGCATTTCGCTTTCCACCTTCGCAAGGTCAGCCTGCGAAATGGGGGTTACGAAATCGACGTCGTAATAAAAACCGTTTTCCACAACGGGACCGATGGACAGCTTACAGGTAGGATACACCGTTTTAAGCGCCTGCGCCAACACGTGCGCACAAGTATGACGGTACACCTGCAAACCCTCTTTATCCTTGAGGGTAACGATTTCCAAGCTATCCCCTTCTTTAAGCGCATGCGAAAGGTCGACGAGCTGACCGTTTACCTTAGCGCAAACGGCGTTTCTTGCAAGTCCTTCGGAAATGGCGAGCGCCGCCTGCATTGCGGTTGCGTTGTCTTCAAGCGCCAAAGCGTCGCCGTTTTTCAAAATAATATTCATGTTATTCCTCCGTAAAAATTCAAAAAAATAGCCCTTAAATCCCCTATACGTTAAGAGAATTTAAGGACGCAAAACTGCGCGGTTCCACCTTAATTGCCGAGCGTAAAGCCCGACCGCTTTTTTTTAGTTGTGCATCATGCGCAAAGTGGTTTCGACATTCTTTCCCGTTTACCCGCCTTACAGCCAAGGGCAGGCTCTCTGCAAAACAAAAAAGAGGCTACTTGTCTTTACCGTTTTATTGTAAACCTTTGCGCCCCGTTTGTCAACCCTTTTTTAGCAAAAAACCGCTTTTTCACGATAATATTTTTTCAAAAAGGCTTGCGTTTCCCCGTCCACCTCGCCAAAGCAATATACCCGCTCCGCCCCGCCGAGCAATATCTCCCCGATTGGGGACTCCACGCCCGTGAGCAGACTTTTGGTCAAGGGACGGTACTCTTCATCGTATACTTTGCCGTTTTTCAAAAACAGCTTTCCCTCGCCATCCTCCACCAAAAACTCCAAAAAGCCTTCCATGGCGCTTTCCCCCATATCGGCGGGAACGTAATCCACGATTTCCTCCCAACGCTTTTGCATATCTCTAAGACGGAAATGAAAAAGTCCGTCTATACAGTATTTTTCAAAACCGCGTATCCGCCTTACGATATACGTTCTATCCTCCTTATAATCCGCCGCCACAAGCGCGGTTAAAAGCAGACGCCTTTGCAATTTGGAAAGCAGCGGCAAGGTAATTCGCTTTTCAAAGTATGCGTACTTATACCCCACCGCCAACACGTCGGCAATATGCTCTTCTGCATACTTGCGCACGTACGGACAGTATTCCCGCTCCGTCTTGAATGCTATTTCCAGACGATCCCCTTTTTTCGCCAAATCGCATGCCGAGGGTAAAAAGGAAAAGCGCTCGCGCACCTTCCCGAAGAGGTAAGACATATACAGCCCGTCAAAGCCGTTTTGCATAATCGTTATTTCTTCCACACGATTATTGTATGCCGAGAAAACGAAATTATTTATCGCGCGCGCAATTTGCTTGACTTATATAATAAAATACTTTATAATGTAGAGGTTAGTATATCTTTGATGATTTTTGGAGGTCATTACGATGATGGACATGAAGTCTGTGGAAAGCAAATGGCAGGCAAAGTGGGAGAAAAATAAGCAAAACGTTTTCAATAAAAAGAACGCGGATAAAAAGCTCTACGTTTTGGAAATGTTCTCCTATCCTTCCGGTTCCAAATTGCACGTTGGGCATTGGTATAACTACGGTCCTACCGACACCTATGCGCGTTTTAAGAAAATGCAAGGCTACGAAGTATTCCAACCCATGGGGTTCGACGCATTCGGTTTGCCCGCAGAAAACTACGCCATTAAAACGGGTATCCACCCCAAGGATTCCACGGAAAAGAATATCGCCACCATGGAGCAGCAGCTCCGTAATATGGGCGCAATGTTCGATTGGAGCGCGGAAATTATCACGTGCGAAGAGAATTATTATAAGTGGACACAGTGGTTATTCTTACAACTGTATAAAAAGGGACTTGCATACCGCAAAAACGCCCTTATCAACTGGTGTCCTTCCTGCGAAACGGTACTCGCTAACGAACAAGTCATCGACGGTAAATGCGAACGCTGCGATTCCGTCGTACTCCGCAAGGATATGACGCAGTGGTTCTTGAAAATCACCGACTACGCGGAAGAACTTTTGGACGATTTGAACGGTTTGGAATGGCCGGAAAAAACCAAGCTGATGCAAAAGAACTGGATTGGTAAATCGACGGGCTGCGAAATCCATTTCGAATGTGAAACCGGCGACGATATCACCGTATTCACCACCCGCCCCGATACCCTCTTTGGCGTAAACTACGTTGTGCTCGCCCCCGAGCACCCCTTGACGGAAAAGCTCAAGGAAGCACACCCCGAACACGCCGCTGCTATCGACGCGTACGTACAATACGCTGCCGAGGCAAACGATATCGAACGTCTTGCCACCTCTCGTGAAAAGACGGGCGTATTCACAGGTGCATACGCCACCCACCCCTTGACGGGCAAAAAGCTGCCCATCTACCTTGCCGACTACGTACTCTACTCCTACGGCACGGGCGCGGTTATGGCGGTTGCGGCGCATGACGAACGCGACTACGCTTTCGCGAAAAAGTACGGTTTGCCCGTAACGCAGGTCATTCAAAAGAAGGGCGGTGAAACCATTCTCCCCTACTGCGAGGACGGCATCCTCGTCAACAGCGGCTCGTTTGACGGGCTTTCGGGCGACGACGCACGCGACGCGATTGCGGTACACCTCACTAAGCTTGGCAAAGGCGGAAAAAAGGTCAACTATCGCCTGCGCGACTGGTCGGTTTCCCGTCAGCGTTACTGGGGCGCGCCTATCCCCATGATTCACTGCGAAAAATGCGGTACGGTGCCTGTACCTGAAAAGGATTTGCCCGTAAAGCTTCCCTACGACGTAGAATTCCGCCCCACGGGGAAATCCCCCTTGGCAAGCCACGAGAAGTTTATGAAATGCACCTGCCCTAGCTGCGGCGGTAAAGCTTCCCGCGACCCCGACACCTTGGACACGTTCGTATGCTCTAGCTGGTATTTCCTCCGCTATCCCGACGCGCATAACGATAAACAAGCATTCAACAGCGAAACGGCAAACAAGATGCTGCCCGTAGACGTATACGTCGGCGGTTCGGAACACGCTTGTATGCACCTCCTTTACGCACGCTTTATCACGAAAGCCCTTCGCGATATGGGTTATATTGACTTCGGCGAACCCTTCAAGCGTTTGGTGCATCAAGGGATTATCTTAGGACCCGACGGCAACCGTATGTCTAAATCCCATGGCAACGTCGTTTCCCCTGACACCTATATCGAGGAGTTCGGTTCGGATATGTTCCGCCTTTACCTCATGTTCGGCTTCAGCTACACTGAGGGCGGGCCTTGGAGCGACGACGGTATTAAGTCGGTGGCAAAATTCGCCGACCGTATCGAACGCTTGGTACGTAAGTCCTTAGAGCTTACGGAAGGACATAACGATATGACCTCGGCTGAAAAGAACGTCGCCTACGCCAAGCATTACGCAATTAAGTGCATTACCCGCGACGTCGAGGCATTCTCCTTCAATACCTCGGTTGCCCGCTTGATGGAATACGTCAACGCCTTGCAAAAATATGAAAACGACGTTGAAAACAAGAACGTTGCTTTCTATAAAGAATGCATCTTAGACCTTATCCGCATGATTGCACCTTTTATCCCTCACTTTGCCGAAGAACTTTGGGAAGTTTGCGGAAACAAAGAATCCGTGTTCAACGAGAGTTATCCCCTTTTCGACGAAAAAGCACTTATCAAAGACGAAGTGGAATACGCAATTCAAATCAATAGCAAGATCAAGGCTAAGATGATGATTCCCGAAGGGCTTTCTAACGAGGACATCCAAGACACCGTTTGCGCCTACCCTGAAATTGCCGAAGCAATCGCAGGAAAGAGCGTGAAAAAATGCATCATCGTTAAAGGCAGATTGGTAAACCTTATCGTTGGTTAATTTCAAAAAGTTACCCCCGCAGGCGGCGCCTGCGGGGATTTTTATTATCTCACTGCCAAAAGCTGTAGTTTTTTCTTCTCGTACTCGTCGTACGTAATAATTTCCTCATCGTATACCTTGCGGTATGCCGTAAGAACTTCTACCAATCGCTCCTCTAAGTCAACGTCTATGTTATGGTTGTCAAACATAAGAATATGCTTTTTCTTTTCAAAATCCATTATCGTAATCACACCGTCCGCATATAATTTCTTATATTTTTGAAGAATGGCGACGATATACTGCTCACGCTCCGCATAGCCCATTTGAGGCTTGCCTTCTTGCTTGACCTTTTCAGCTTTTTGGGCTTCGGGGATTAAAGTCATACATAAAATATACCCCGTCAAGAGAACTGCCTGTATAATCAACGCCCAATAGCTCTTCGTCTTAAACAGTAACAGCTCCAACTCCTCCTGCAATAAATCCCCAGAATTTTTTCTGATTAAATTATTAAGCGCGGTTACCATAATGATACCCGAAACTAAATAATACACCGCTACCGCCGTATTGAATATAATCAACCAAAGCGCCAACGTCTTTACCGTCTTAGACTCAAAACAAAACAACCCGACAACCGCAAGAATAATCCCCACAACAGATGCCGCCAACATTACGTACGCCGCGATACCTGCGACAACCTCACCTGCCCAAAGCTTTTTCAACGCAATTAAAACGGACTTGAAATCCATCATAGAAAAGGCGTTTTCCGCCGTTAAGCCAGCGATATTGCCCGAGCTTGGCATAATCGATAAACATGCAAGCGAAAAAAACATGCTGACAAGCAATAAAATCGACGATATCCCTAAAATTCCGCACAATACCGATTTCTTAAAGGTAATTTTTTTCATAGCACACCTCCTTTGTGTATTTACATTATACTCTTACAGTTGTAAGAAGTCAAATAATTTTCTTACATTTGTGAGATAATAATAACATGAAACAAAAATTTGCGGAAAGATTGAAAGAGCTTAGGACGGAAAAACAGATAGGACAAGTAGAGCTTGCAAAAGCATTAGGCGTCAGCAACGGCATTATTAGTCTTTGGGAAAACGATTTACGGGAGCCGAAATTGTCTAACCTGATCATGCTAGCCGCCTTTTTTAAGGTTTCCATTGATTATTTGGCGGGGATAGAAAATTAAAACGTCTTGTAGAAACTAACTACAAGACGTTTTAATTATTGCTTACTTTCTTCCATCATTTGTTTTATACGCTGTTCGGGGATACGTATATCCCCCTCGTCCCGCCGATAATACGAGCCCGTGAGCGGATTTCCCCCGATATACACAGGCTTATCCTTTTTTTTGGCTTTAGGAATACGAATGACAACGATTTCTTTCCCCTCGATCGCCTCCACCGTTACGTCGCTTTTCTTTAAGATATTTTTGCTCACGGCGCGGGGAAGAATTTCCCAAAACTGCGCCACAAGCCGCCACGGGTCAGGCAATTCTACAGGATAAAGCGTTTTATCTTTTTTACTTTCCGCCACACCAAGTAAAATCACTCCGCCGTCCGAATTTGCAAATGCAGAGTAGGTTTCCCAAAGGCTGCGGGGAAGCCCGCCCGTAGCGCGCTTTGCTTCGATACGGTTGGTTTCCTTATATTGCTCTAATTTAGATAAATCAAACATAACGCCTCTCTATTTATAGTATAGCGTTTTTTACCAACGGTTATAAAAAAATCGCAATTTCAAAGAAATCGCGATTTTTTGCGTTTTAATACCAACCGCTCCATTCTTCTTCAGCCCACGTTGCCACGTACTCACGTCCGTCCTCATCCAACGTCCAAACACCCGTACGGGACACCGCCTCACCGTTATACGTCCAACCTGTAAAGATATAGTTCGTCGCGCCCTCCGCTAAGCGGGTAGGCACGGGCAAGCTGTATTTCTCGCCGTAGGTAACCGTAAACGTAGTACTGTCCAACGTACCGCCGTTCGTATCAAGAATAATCGTGTAGGTCTTTGCGCTTTCAACCGCTGTTACCACTACGTTTTGCGTGAGGTTGCTCAACTGAGCTAAGGTTTTATCCCAAGTGATAACGTAGCCCGTTTTTTGTTCCAAAGTGGGATAATCTGCGGCGTTTAGACTTTG
>JAZUQM010000154.1:0-2631 GCA_045605705.1 Candidatus Scatosoma sp. | reverse complement strand
GGAGTCTCCCCCAAACTTACCGCCTGCGTTTACCTTGGTAAATACAACCTCCAACGTGGAAATTCCTTCCTTAGGGTGAATTCCCGTAGGGATACCGCGGCCGTTGTCCTGTACGGTACAGCTGCCATCGTCGTTGATGGTAACCTCAATGTGCGTACAGTACCCTGCCAAAGCCTCGTCAATCGAGTTGACTACAACCTCGTGTACAAGGTGGTGCAGCCCTTTCGCGTCCGTGGATGAAATGTACATACCCGGACGTTTTCTGATGTGTTCCAGACCGTCTAAAACCTGGATTTGCTCCGCGCCGTATTCAGCTTCTACTCTTTCCGCCATTGCTTTTGTCTCCGTTCCGCTTTCCCTTTTTTATAAAAAGGGAAAATCGTTATTTTACCCCCTCATTATAGCACATTTTTCTTAAAATGTACAGCGTTTTGAGAAAGTATTTTTCAGTTATCCACATTTATTTTCCATCTACCCTGTTTTTGCGCCTATTTTAGCCCTAAAAAAACAAAATCCCTTATTTAATATCAACAATCATCTCTTAACATAGTAAAAGAGCGAACGTAAACGCTCGCTCTTTTCTTTTATCGTACCTCAAAGCACTTTTTTCAAAAATTGTCCCGTATAGCTTTCGGGGACTTTCGCAACTTCTTCGGGCGTACCCTCGCACACGATCGTACCGCCGCCGCTGCCGCCCTCAGGCCCTAAATCAATGATATAATCCGCCGTTTTTATTACGTCCAAATTATGCTCGATCACAAGCACGGTATTCCCGCCCTCGCGAAGCTGTAACAATATCTTAATTAATTTATCCACGTCGTAGGTATGAAGTCCCGTCGTCGGCTCGTCCAAAATATAACAAGTCTTCCCCGTCGAACGCTTGGCAAGCTCGGTCGCAAGTTTCACTCTCTGCGCTTCGCCCCCCGAGAGGGTGGTCGAACTTTGTCCGAGCTTAATATACCCAAGCCCCACGGCGTTGAGCGTTTTTATCTTATTATAAATGGTCGGCACGGGTTGGAAAAACTCGCAAGCCTCTTCCACCGTCATATCCAACACGTCGGAAATGCTCTTACCCTTGTATTTCACCTCCAACGTCTCGCGATTGTAGCGTTTGCCTCCGCACACTTCGCAAGGCACGAAAATGTCGGGCAGGAAGTGCATTTCAATCTTGATAATCCCGTCGCCGAAACAATGCTCGCATCTCCCCCCTGACACGTTGAACGAGAACCTGCCTGCCTTGTAGCCCCTTTCTTTCGCGTCAGGCGTCATGACGAACAGGTCGCGAATCGCATTGAATACACCCGTGTACGTTGCAGGATTGCTTCGAGGGGTTCTGCCGATCGGCGATTGATCGATTGCGATCACTTTATCAAAATATTCCACGCCCTCTGCCCTCGCGTACTTACCAAGCGCGTGTTTCGAGCCGTTGTGCGTATTCGCCAACATGGGATATACGATCTCGTTGACAAAACTCGATTTGCCGCTCCCCGATACTCCCGTGACCGCCGTAATCAAGCCCACGGGTACTTTCACGTCGATATTTTTGAGGTTATTTTGCTGACAGCCGTACACTTTCAGCCATTTCTCCCCGACCTCTTTCCGTACGGGCGGCACTTCGATTTTTCTGCGCCCTGCAAGGTAATCTCCCGTAATCGAACGAGGCTGAGCCATAATCTCTTCCTGCGTACCGCAAGCGACAACCTCACCGCCGTGTATCCCTGCTTTCGGACCGATATCCACGATATAGTCTGCCGCCTTAATCGTATCTTCGTCGTGTTCGACGACGATGAGGGTATTCCCCAAATCGCGCAATCCTTTCAAGGAATTGAGTAATTTTTCGTTATCCCGCTGGTGCAAACCGATGCTCGGCTCATCCAAAATATAGAGTACCCCCGTCAGCGCGCTGCCGATCTGAGTCGCCAAACGGATACGTTGACTTTCGCCCCCCGAAAGGGTTACCGCCGTTCGCGTGAGCGTAAGGTAATTTAAGCCCACGTTACGCAAAAAGCCCAAGCGGTTATTAATTTCCTTTATGATCGCGTCCGCAATCAAGTGTTCGGTTTTCGTGAGCTTAGCCGTCAGCTCGTCCATGAACGCACAAAGCTTGTCCACCGACAGTTCGCAAACTTCCCAAATATTCTTTCCGCCAACCCGCACTGCCAACGATTCTTTTTTCAACCGCATGCCGTTGCAACCGTCGCAGGGCGCGGCGCGCATGAGCCGTTCGATATCGCTCTTGACCCCATCCGAAGTCGTCGTACCGTAACGGCGTTGCAAGTTATTGACGTATCCTTCCCAATGTTTTTTGAAACTCCCCGAAAAGGAACGGGTCTGATAGTGCATATCCACCGCGCGGTCGCTGCCGTACATGAGGATATCGTAGACCTCTTGGGGTAAATCCTGCACGGGTACGTCCAAAGAGAAACCGTACGCCTTTGCAAGCGCAGACATCTCCATGAGCGCCATAGACGAAGAACCCAAATTCCAACCCGTCACCCGCATCGCGCCCTCGCGCAACGTTTTCGTCTTGTCAGGACAAATCAGGTCGGGATCAACGAATTGCTTGAACCCAAGCCCCGAACAGGTCGGGCAAGCGCCGTACACGGTGTTAAACGAGAACATTCTCGGCTC
>JAZUQM010000153.1:0-11073 GCA_045605705.1 Candidatus Scatosoma sp. | reverse complement strand
GTACCCATGATCATGGGTACGGGCGGTAATTCCGGCTCTCAAGCCTCCGTTACCGTCATTCGCGCCCTGTCTATCGGGGAAATTGAATCTCGGGATATTGGCAAAGTGCTTTGGAAAGAGCTAAGAGCCTCTTTGCTCCTTGGCATAACGTTAGCCGTCGCTTGCTTTGCAAAACTCATACTGCTCGACGGTATGTTGCTTGGGATTGAGGGCTACGAACCCCTCGTATGCCTCATCGTATCCTTGGCACTCCTTTGTACGGTTATCGTCGCCAAGCTCGTCGGCGCGCTCCTGCCTATTTTGGCAAAGCTTTGCAAGCTCGACCCTGCGGTGGTAGCCAACCCTTTCATTACCACGATTGTGGACGCCGTATCCGTTATCTTATTCTGCTATCTTTCGATAGGAATTTTGGGATTATAAAAAATCCGCCGACTTTTCGTCGGCGGATTCATTTTTTATAAAACGGACGCATACCTGCCCCCCTCGTCGGGGAAAACGGTTACGATATTTTTGCCTTTGTTTTCAGGTCGGTTGGCTATCGCGAGAGCCGCGGCAAACGCCGCACCCGAGGATATCCCTACGCTAAGCCCTTGCCTTTTTGCAAGCTCCCTCGCCCAAAAGAACGCGTCCTCATCCGTAACGGTTACAACCTCGTCGTATATGCTTTTATCGAGTACGGCAGGCACAAAGTTTGCCCCAATGCCTTGTATTCCGTGCGCCCCAGCTCTGCCTTGAGAGAGCAAGGGCGAGGCGGCAGGCTCTACTGCAACCACCCGCACCTGCGGGTTTTTTTCTTTCAAAAACGTACCTATCCCCGTCAAAGTACCGCCCGTACCCACGCAAGCAACGAAAATATCCGTTTTTCCGTCCGTTTGCGTATAAATTTCTCTTGCGGTGCTTTCATAATGCACCTTGGCGCACACGGGATTGTTAAACTGATCGGCAAGCAAGGCATTATCGCTGTTTTTTACGATTTCTTTCGCCTTTTCCACCGCGCCCTGCATACCCTTTTTCCCGTCCGTCAATACCACTTCTCCGCCGCAGCTTTTGATAAGCTCTCTACGCTCTTTAGACATGGAATCAGGCATAACGATAACCGCGCGATACCCTTTTGCCTTGCAAACGAGGGCAAGCCCGATACCCGTATTTCCCGAGGTCGCTTCCACCACCAAGCCGCCCGCCTTCAGCGCGCCCTTTTGTTCCGCGTCCTCGATAATGGCAAGCGCAACTCTGTCCTTAATCGACCCCCCGGGGTTTCCCCCTTCCACCTTCGCGAAAAGGTTACAGGGCGCCTCTATATTCAGCCGTATAAGCGGTGTGTTCCCGATATTCAACGCAGACATGCTATCCCCCTATAATAAGTAATTCGTTGGGCTTATCGACAAAACGAGTCCCTCCGTTTTCCTTCAAAAACGCTTTTTCTCGAAACCCCCAAGTAACGCAGGCACAATCCACCCCTGCATTTTTTGCCGTCTGGATATCCACCTCGGAATCCCCGACGTACAACGTTTGTTCAGGGGTTACCCCTAAATATTCCATAACGGCGATAAGGGAATCGGGAGCGGGTTTTTTGCGCACCCCTAACGCCTCATTTTCTCCCACCGCCGCCAATAATAAGCCGTCGAAATAGTCTTTCGACAGCGATTTCACCGCAAAATCCGCTTTGTTGGATACCACCGCCGTTTTAACGCCTCTATCCTTGAGGGCTTGCAATAAGGGAAGTATTCCCTCGTAAGGCTTGGTTTTATCCGCGCAATGGAGCGCATAATATTCCTTAAAATAGGCAAGCGCAGGCTGCGCCTTATCCACATACTCGCCTACGGCGCGCTCAATCAGCTTAGCAATCCCATTGCCGACAAACGAGCATACCTCCGTTTTCGTCCGTGCAGCCAAGCCCACGCTTTGCATAGCGGCATTGACGGCGTCCGTCAAATCATCCAACGTATCCAACAAAGTGCCGTCCAAATCAAACACTAGGGCTTGGTACATCTATACCTGCCCCCCGTCAATCGTATTTTTAATAATCTCCACTGCTTCCGAGCGGTTTTCGCAGCCGAGCTTAACGTATATGTTAGAAACGTAATTTCTCGCCGTGCCGTCCGACAGCTTCAATGCGGAAGATATTTGACGGTTGGTAAAGCCCTCGTAAATCATGAGGGCAATTTCTACCTCTCTATCCGAAAGGTAAAACGCACGCATAAGCTTTAGCTCCCTGTCCGCAGAAACGTGCCTTGCGGCGTCAGCGATACGGCGGGCAATTTTGGCAGGGAGTATGGTATCTCCTTCGTAAGCGTTTTTCACAGCGCGAATAAGCGCGTCCCCACCTATGTCCTTAAGCAAATACCCGCTTGCGCCGTTATTGATGGCATTGAGAATGTAATCGCTGTCGTCGAAGGTGGTTAAAATCAGCACCTTTGCGTAGGGATATTCCGTCCTGATACGGCTGGTCGCCACCACGCCGTTCATATTCGGCATGCGGATATCCAAAAGCACCACGTCCGCGGCTTCCAAGGACATTTTTTCTAACGCGTCAAATCCGTCGCAAGCGGTACCGAGTACCTGCAGCCCTTTATCCGTTTTTAAGACGTCGGCAATCCCCTCCGCCAAATCTCTTTGGTCGTCTACAACCAATACCTTAATTTTCTTATCCGTCATTGCTTTACCTCTCAAACCGTCATCGTAATGCGTATCTCAAAGCCCTCGTCCTCATCACTGGTAAAGGTGATTTCTCCGCCGAGCGCTTTCACTTGTTCTTGCATGGTCGTCAAGCCGAAGCCTTTTTTCAACTCTTGCTCTCCCAAGCCCTTGCCGTTGTCGGAAAGCAAGAATACAAGGTTATCTTCCTCTTTTTTCAGTTCAAACCAAAAGGCGGTTGCACCGCCGTGGCGCAGTCCGTTGGATATTCCCTCTTTTAAGGTATTGCAAAGAAAGCGGCGTTTCGCCTCGGACACGGTAATATCCTCTATCATAGAACGGATATGGATATCCGTTCCGTCCGTCGACTCCCGCACGATATCCTCTAAAGCTGTTTTCAACGTCGTATCCGCGCTCTTTCCCGAAAGCAGGTGCACGCTATCCCGAAGCTCCTCTAAAGCATTTTTTGCCTGCATGTTTGCCGCAATCAGCTTCAGCTTCGCCTCTTTAGGGTCCTCCTCGATAATACGCTTTGCCGCCTCCGTTTGCATAATAATGGTAGTAATGGAATGCCCTGCGGTATCGTGGATTTCCTTTGCGATACGCTGGCGCTCCTCTAAAACGGTTACCTCTTCCAACACTTCGTATGCCTTTTCCAGCGCGCGCTTGTTTTCATCCAGTTCCTCTAATGCTTTGTTTAGCATAATGTACTGCCGATAAAATACAAGCAAAATTTGCACGGCGAAAAAGTGTAAGGATATCGCCACAAGCGAGCCTATCGATTCACGGAAAATCTCGATAATACTGTAATCGGTACCCGCCCTTTGCCATACCTGCACGGCATAGCTTACGACAAAACACATAATCGCGCAAGCCAAGGGCCAAGCCCCAAACTTCTTATCCCTGAAGTCCACGTAGAATTGCGTTAAAATCAAAAGATAAATAATCAGGGAATAGGAGCCGACGGTAAAGGCTACAAACCCACAGGCACATAAACCCTCCAGCGTTTGATAAAGCCGTTCGTTGGGATTATCGGCAAGCTCGAAATTCTTCATTGCCTCGGTAATCGTGAGCGTACACGCTACGATAAGAAAGGCAAGAAACGCCAGCCAGTCGCCGTCTTCTATAAACTGCTCGATATGCAATAAAAGCACCAGCAACTCCATGAACATGAGGATCACGTAAATGACCCATTTCACAGCGTATAACAGGTGCGCCTCGTCCTTGAAGTCGTATTTTTCTAACGCCCTTACAAAATTTTCACGGCGTTTTTTAGGTTCTTGTTCCATGAACTCTCCTTTGAATTGGACCCGTCTCAAAGCAGTCTTGATTGGCTAGCCATTCAAATGCTCCGCCGCGGCACAATGTTCGCCAATCGCCTGCAGTCTACCGCTTAAATAATAGCTATAAACGCCGTCCCTTGCGCAGATAACGTGCTCGCAAAGCAAACGGTTATGCATACTGCAAAGGATTTGACAATTCCTTGTCATTTCGTCGTCCGCATTGGAAGGCACCGCCTTGCCGTACGGGTGGTTATGCACCATGACGACGCCCCACGCCCCTTTTTCCAATAAAAATTCGGATAGCTCCTCAGGAACCACCGTAACGTGGGCTATGCTCTCAATGGAAAAGCCCCGCTTTTTGATCACCATGCCCTCGCCGTCTAAAAGATACAGCTCCAGCACCTCGTATGCGGCGTTTTTGTAGAACTGCTTCACGAACGGTAAAAAATTGCGAGGACTGAATTTCCCTTGGTAACTGACCTCGTTTTTCTTTTGATGAATCTGCAAAAGTCGACCGACGTTGCGAAGATACGCCGCAATATTTATCCCTATACCGGGAACCTCCTGCAGCTCCTCTACCGAGGCGTTGACAACCTCGTAAGAAGAACCGAAGCGTTGAATAAGCGCATGCGCTAAGCCGTTGGTATTTTGTCTCGGCAACGCGTTAAACAGGAGCGCCTCCAACCACTCGTGATCTTCCAAGGCGTCCTTTTTGAGTTTTTCATATAAACGGCTACGGTGTCCTTCGTGCATATCTTTCCTCTCTTTTTTAACATTGTAGCATACTTTATCATAAATGTCAAAGGCGGGGAATAAAAAAAATATTTTTTTGCACATACCCCTTTGATTTTCTTTACCTCATGGGCAAAAATATGTATAATATAAGTATAATAAAAGTATAAAGGCAGGAATGGTATATCTATGGATAGCATTATGCAACAGTATTTTGACGAAATCGTACGCTCGACAGCAAAAATCCTCACTTTCGATTCTTCCCTTAAGGAAGCGGAGGAAGGCTGCCCCTTCGGCAAGGAAACGGCGGCTTGCTTGGACTACTTCCTTTCCCTTGCAAATGAAATGGGCTTTGAAACGCATAATTACGACAACTACGTCGGCGAAGTCATCTTTGGCGAAGGCAAGGAATTTGCCGTTTTAGCACACTTGGACGTTGTACCCGCGGGAAACGGTTGGAAATATCCTCCCTTTGGCGGCGTCATCAACGACGACGTTTCGGACGGCGGCGTTGGCGGAATGAAAATTTGGGGTCGCGGCGCAATGGATGACAAAACCCCCGCTATCGTTTGCCTGTACGCCTTGAAGGCGCTTAAAGACGAGAGGTTCGTTCCTGAAAGAAAGATTAAGCTGATTGTAGGCTGCAACGAGGAATCGGGTTGGGAATGCATCAAGCACTATAAAAAGGTAGCGCATATGCCCGAGGAAGGCTTTACCCCCGACGCAAACTTCCCCGTCATTTACGCGGAAAAAGGCATCTTGCATTTTACCGCAAGCTTTGACTTAAACGACGCACCCATGTCCGCGCTCAAGGCGGGCGAACGGGTCAATATGGTATGTGATTACGCCTCGGCAATCCTGACACGCAAAGCGGCGGCTAAGCTCGTTTATTACGAAAATCCCATACAAGGCACCCGCCTTTCCTACGACAATACGACCAGCATTTTGCAGGTCTACGGAAAGTCGGCGCACGGGTCTACCCCGCAACTTGGGGCAAACGCTTTGGAAGCGTTGCTTTGCTTTTTAGCAAGCTTCCACGACGGCTGCAAGAAGGCGTACGACCTGCTCTTCAACGACGTTACGGGCTTAAAGACTTTGGCAGACGAAACGGGCGCTTTGAGCATGTCCCCCGATATCGCAAGCTTTGAAAACGGCATTTTGAAAATCACTACGGATATCCGTTTCCCCGCAACCTTCCCCTTGGAAGCGATTACCTCTAAATTAGACGAATTTGGCGCAAGCTACGAAGTCGAAAGCTACCAAGCCCCCATCTATAATAACCCTAAAGGCCGTTTAATCTCGACACTGGTAGGGGTATATAATAAAGTTACGGGCAAAAACGAAACCCCCATCGCTATCGGCGGCGGTACGTACGCAAGGGCGCTCAAATGCGGCTGCGCATTTGGACCTGAAATCTGCGGCGAGGAAGCCACCATTCATCAGGCAAACGAATACGTAACCTTTGCAAAAATTAAGCTGATGAGCGAGGTTTACTACGAAGCAATTAAAGCCGTTTGCAAGCAGGGGCAAAAAATCCGTATCGCCGTAAAGAAATACGGCTACCGCAGGGCAACCCCGGCGTGCGAGCCCGTAAATGAAACCGAGCGTAAAAAGTTTTGCACCTTGAAAATTTCCATTAAGAAAAAGTAAATAAAAAAAACCGACGCGAATCCGCGTCGGTTTTTTAGTCAGGCTATATCATAGAGAATGGTTGATTTTAGCTGAAATTTATTTTCAGCAATTTGACGAGGAAAAATACGAGAAAACTAAGTGTTTTGTGAGGGCGCATTCCCCAGCGGTCTGTAACCGAGAAAAATACGCGGTATTGCGTAGTAGTTTTCCGTCAAAAATCAATCAAGTGATGTGATATAGCCTTTAGTTATACAATAAGTACTGCGGAAGCCCGCCCATCACCAAAAGTGCGATATCGTCTGTAAATTCCTCTAAACTCTGTTCCCTGCTTGAATTAAACCAACAGCGGTACGCAGAGAAAATGCCCGCCGCAAGATATTCCGCCGCAAGGTCGATTTTGATAGGATCAATCGTCTTATAGTTTTCCATAACCAAACGGATTTTTGTTTTTAAGAATACGACGATTTTAGAAATAAAGTTGGAGTTTCCCTCCAGCCGCATCACAAGCTCGTATATCTCAAACTGATCCATCAAAACGCTTGTCAGTGCGTAAAAAATTTCCCGCGGACGGGTGGGGTCGAACTCGAATGCCATCATCTTTTTTTGAAAGCTTTGCACTAGCTCGTTTTCCAGCTCCTCAAAAATATCCTGCACCCCTTTATAGTAATTATATACCGTTTTTCGATCCACGTCGGCGGCATCCGCAATTTCCTTTACGGTGATTTTATCCGCCTCTTTTTCCGTTAAAAGCTTGGCAAACGCGTTTCGTATCGCACGCTTGGTCTTTGCCACTCGCCTATCGGGTTTTCTTACTTTGTTTTCCATAACCGTTCCTTTTTTCTATTTTTTTGCATTATACCACATCTGTGGAAAAAATGCAAGCGTTTGAAAAGATATAAGGCTCGCGAATTGCGAGCCTTATACCTTAGTGAGAGAATATGAAAAAAGTTTTTAGTATAGTCGAATTTATCAATTCTCTATCATTTTGGATGAAAACATCATTCATCCCCCTTAGCCACTCTATTCTAATCCTATTTTGTGTTAAATGTGTGAAAACTGTGTGATTATTTGGTGAATATTATAATATTTTGCATTTTTTGTTGAAAAATAACATACCCCTTTTAGGAAGAAAGAAAACGGGCGATTGCCTCGGCAACGCGAAGTCCGTCAGCCGCCGAAGAGGTTATCCCCCCAGCGTAGCCCGCGCCCTCCCCGCAAGGGAATAATTTTTTCACACCTATCGATTGCAGGGCGTCGTCCCGCTCGATGCGTACGGGGGAGCTAGTACGGCTTTCCACGGCAGTCAGTACGGCGTCAGGGTCGGCAAAACCGCGCAGCCTTCTATCCATATCCAAAATCGCGGCTTTAAGCGCGTTTGTTATGGGCAATGGAAGCACTTCTCGCAAATCGGCAAACACTGTACCCGCCGCGTAGGTGGGAGATACCGAACGAAAAACGTCGCTCGTTTTATCTTTTAAGAAATCCCCGACAAGCTGTATCGGCGCGCTGTAAGTGCTTCCGCCTGCAAGAAAAGCGGCTCGCTCTAATTTACGCTGAAACTCCACGCCTGCCAAGGGTGCGTCGCTGCCAAAGTCCGCCTGCGTTACCTGCGCAATCAACGCGCTGTTGGCGTTTTGGCCGTCGCGGGCGTAATTACTCATGCCGTTCGTTACTACGCCCCCCTCCTCGCTTGCCGAAGGCATAACGAAGCCGCCGGGGCCCATACAAAAGGTGAACGCCGCACGTTCACTAGCGTGAGATACCAGCTTATAATCGGCAGCAGGAAGCTTTTCATACCCCTTTCCGTACTGCGCAAACCCGATTTTGCTTTGCAAATGCTCGATACGAACCCCCACGGCAAAATCCTTTTGACGAATGGGGACACCTCTTTGCAAAAGCATCTCAAAGGTGTCGCGCGCACTGTGCCCGATTGCGAGTATCAATGCCGCCACAGGAAATTTCTTCCCACCAACCACGACCTCTTTTACCTCGCCGTCTTGTAAAATAATATCTTCCAAACGAGCGTTAAACAATACCTGTCCGCCCTTAGAGCGGATATATTCGCGCATATTCTTGACCACGCGTTTAAGATTATCACTGCCGATATGGGGCTTAGATAAGAAGAGAATTTCTTCGGGTGCACCAAAGCGCACGAACAGCTCCAACACCTCGCGGTTTAAGGGACTGTGCGTTTGCGTATTCAATTTACCGTCCGAAAAGGTACCCGCGCCGCCCTCGCCGAATTGAATATTGCTATTCGTATCTAGGCGTTTATCGCGAAAAAAACGGTGAATGCTTTTTTCCCTATCTTCAACGCTTTCCCCGCGCTCAATCACAATAGGCATAACCCCGTAATCAATAAGACGCAAAGCGCAAAACAGCCCGGCAGGTCCGCTTCCAACCACCAAAACGGGGTCTTGCGGGAGTTTGCTTTTAGGCAATTTCTCAAATACCCGTTCCTGCTTTTGCAAAGGCGCTTTGGAAAACTCGATCGAATAGATGAAGCGGATATTATTTTTATCCCTAGCGTCCAAAGACTTTTTCTTTATCGCAAAGTACCCCGCCTTACCGCCAAGCTTTTTCTCCGCAATCGCAATTAGATCTTTCTCCCCTCTTTCAACGGGCAATTTAATATCCGTCAAGGTGAATAGCTTACTCATGCAGCGCCTCCGCAACCCGCATCGCCGACGAGAACGCCCATTGCAGGTTAAATCCGCCACACTGTCCGTCGATATCCAAAATTTCGCCAGCAAAGTACAATCCGTCCGCCAAACGGCTTTGTAAATTTTCATCCGTTTCCAAAAGGGGTATCCCGCCTTTGGTTACCTGCGCGTAATCAAACCCCAAGCTGCCGCATGCGGTCAGAGGGAAATCCTTAACAAGACGGGCAATCTTCTTCAAGTCCCCGCCCGCGCGCTTACATACCGCCCTGCCGACCTGGTTGTTTACGACGCCGAATAAAAGCTCGGCTTCCGCAAGCGTAGGAAAGGCGACGCGCTTTTGGCATAAAGCCGCATAAATTTTCTCTTCGCTACACTTAGGCAGAAAGTCGATAGATAAAGAAACCTCGTTAAAGGGGAGCAGGTGCGCGATGAATGCGGAAATACGAAATACTGCGTCCCCCGAAATTCCGTAATCGGTAAAGAGGATATCCCCGCAAAGGGACACCTTTTGTCCATTACAATTTGCCGTCAAGCCTCCGTCCGCCACGCGAATGCCTTTAAGCGATTTGGTGTAACGGGTATCCGTTTTAATTTGTATGAGGGAGGGATACAAAGGCGTAACGGTATGCCCAAAGCTCTGCGCCAAGGCGTACGCCGTACCGTCCGTGCCGAAGTTTTTAGCGGCTTTCCCGCCCGTGCAAAGCACGACCTTTTCCGCAAAAAGCTCTTCGCCGTTTGCTGTGAGAATAAATCCCCCTTGCGTTTTTCTAAGCCCCGTAATTTGGGTGGAGAGCCGAACGTCGACTCCCTTTTCCGCAACGGTAAAACGCAAGGCGTCCGTAAGCGCGGAGGCTTGTCTACCCGTAGGGTATACCCTGCCCCGCTCGTCTGCGCTTAACACCACGCCCAACTTTTCAAAAAAGTCGATAAGCGCCTCGGGGGGATAGCTTTGTATGATGTTCTCCGCGCGGCGTGCGTCCTGCTCGCTCAAGGAGAAATACGCCGTTTGAGACGCGGCAAGGTTGGTGATATTCCCTTGCCCGTTGCCCGTTGCGGAGAGTTTTTTCCCAACGCGGTCCGCGCGCTCAAACAACGCTACGTTATTTCCGTCTTGTAAGGCGGCGGCAAGAAAGAGCCCTGACGCTCCTCCGCCGATGATTGCAATCTTTCTTTTTTCCATATTTATATTGTACTCTTTTTCCTCCAAAATGTCAATTTTTTTAGAAAATTTTCCGCTACCTTTGGTTGACTTTTTTATTCTTTTATATTAAAATATATTGGTATTAAAAATTTTTCGTTTCAAAAAGGAGAATATCATGGAAAAAATCCAAGAACTGTTCAACTTAGCGGTCGAATACTGCAAAAACGAGCCCTTTCACGCAGCTGTGCTCGGCGGTATCGGCGCGCTTGTGCTCATTACCCTAATTGCTTTGATTGCAAAAGGTTCGAAAGCCAAGAAAGCTAAAAAAGCCGCACGCAAAGCAGCTAAAGCGGTTGCCGCAGCCCCCGCGGAAGAAAAGTCTACGCCCGCACCCACTAAGGAAGTAAAGGCGGAGCCCGTCAAGGAAGAGGTTAAACCCGCACCTGCTAAGGAAGTAAAGGCAGAGCCCGTCAAGGAAGAGGTTAAACCTGCACCTGCTAAGGAAGTAAAGTCGGAGCCCGTCAAAGAAGAGGTTAAACCCGCACCCGTTAAGGAAGTCAAGGCAGAGCCCGTCAAGGAAGAGGTTAAACCTGCACCTGCTAAGGAAGTAAAGGTCGCACCTGCCCCCACCGCAGACGAAGAAACGGCGGCAACGGAAGAAAAAGAATCCGTTACCTTGCACGACGAGTTTAAGGACGCGGATACAGATTTGGATTTCTATGAAGAGGACGAAACAGACCAAGTAGCAAGATATAGCGGTAAATGGGTAATTTGCCGTATCATCACCGACGATAGCGCGGACGAGGAAGAAACCTATTTCTTCGAGCTGCACGCTTCCAACGGTGAAAAGTTGCTTTCCAGTGAAGAATACACTACCTATAACGGCGCAATCCGCGGCATTCAAACACATAAATCGAATATTCTTAAAAACAATTTCCGTATTACCCTTTCCAAGAAAGGTGATTACATTTTCAAGCTGCTCAACGGC
>JAZUQM010000152.1:0-2251 GCA_045605705.1 Candidatus Scatosoma sp. | reverse complement strand
TCTTCCTAAGACCGCTTGGCCTCCGACTTTAGAAGAAGGGAGCAACGTAATTCGTGTAGGCTCGACGATTTTTGGAGAAAGAACGTATGGCAACGGGTAAAACGGGTAAACGTTTAGCGATAATTTTTATAAGCGCGCTGTTGTTCGTGTGCGCAACGCTTGGGGTATTGCAGTTAGGTAGCGTGTATTCGCACGTGGGATGGAAATACTTTTTTCCAGAGTATCAAAAGGTAGATTTACAGCCCATTTTAGATAAACCCGAGCTTAGCCAAGCGGATTACGAAACGTTATACCGTCAAACGGGATTAACTAAGCTTGGGGTCGACGGATTGCTTGAGGAAGGGCAAGCGTCGAAAATTCTCAGGATACAGAACTTTTTCTTTAAGGAACAAGAGGTAAGGGTTGATAAATTCGCACCGTTTACTTATATGGAAAAGATTGATGGACATGCTATTTTTGCAAAGCTTGAGCCCGGGGATATCATCGTATCTTCTACGACCAGCGTTTCATGGTGGAGGTATGGACACGCCGCGCTTGTGGTAAACGGGGACGGTGGGATGGTGTTGGAATCGATTGCCCCCGGTACGGATAGCAAGCTTAATTACGTAAGTACCTTTAACGACCTTCGCGACTTTTTGATTTTGCGCCCGAAGGCGGACGCGGAAACTAGGGCAAAAGTGGTGGATTACGCGATGAAAAATCTCTTGGGGATTCCGTATTCGCTTACGGCGGGAATTTTTACGCCTAAGTATACGGAAACCTTAAAAAGCTCGCAATGTGCGCACCTTGTTTGGTATGCGTATAAAAAATTTGGAATTGATTTAGACGGTACGGGCGGCAGGGTGGTCAAGCCCCGCGATATGGCGTGTTCGCCCGAGGTCGAACTGGTACAGGCCTACGGCTTTGATTTGGATAAACTTTGGAGCTAAAAAATGATGCAAAAAGGATATGCCCTCATAACCGGGGCGACGGGTGGACTTGGAAAGGCGTTCGCTTACGAGCTTGCCGCGCGGGGCTACAAGCTTCTTTTAACGGGCAGAAGCGAGAAAAAGCTTCTACAGCTGCAAGAAGAATTACAAAGCGAATACCCCGAGGTCCAAACGCGTATTTATCTTGCCGATTTAACAAACGAGGGGGACATGACCGCGTTGAAGGAGAAAATCGCAGGTGAAAACCTGCGCATTTCTTTACTTGCAAACGTTGCTGGCGCAGATATACAAAAAGCGTTTACGGAATATACACAGGAAAAAATATCCTTTCAATGCAGGGTAAATTTTGAGGCGGCGGTTTCCCTTTGCCACTTTGCCATCGCTCAACGGGCGGAGCATTTGGAAATCGTCAATATTTCCTCCGTTTCGGGGATTTATCCCATGCCTTATTTCGCAATTTACAGCGCAACAAAAAGTGCGCTTACTTCTTTTTCCCAAGCGTTAAGAGAGGAAATGAAGGCTAAGGGCGTTTACGTAACGGCGGTTCTTCCCGGTGCAATTCCCACCCGAGAGGATATCAAAGCACAAATTAAAGGGCAGGGGCTTTGGGGTAAGCTCGCGGCGAAATCCCCGCAAGCGGTGGTAAACGCCTCGCTAAAAGCCGTGAAGAAGAATAAACGCAAAGTCGTCGTAGGTTTTTGGAATAAAGCTATGCGGGTTGCAACGTGTTGGATACCGCAAGGCTTGCGCTTGCGTTTTATTGCAAAACGTTGGGGCAAAATCTCGAAAGATGCCTTTTAAGTAAATAATTTCATTATTTTTATATAGAAAGCTTTTTTGCCCGTTCAAATCCTTGACAAAACTCGTTTTTTTATATATAATCGATTTAATAAATTAGAAAGATGCTTTTAATCGAATTTTTTGCAGGAGAGAAGAGAATATGATAGAATTAAACCCTTCCAGCAACTTGTTAGAGCAGGATCAGTACAAATACGAGCTGCAAGACGTTGCCGAGCCGCATTTATTCCGCGACATTTATCCATACGACGAAGTGCCGAAGACGACTTTCAACTTCCGTAGGGTTCCCATGAACATGCCGAAGGATATTTGGATTACGGACACGACCTTCCGCGACGGGCAGCAGTCCCGCGCGCCGTACACGGCGGAGCAAATCGTACATCTTTATAAGTTGCTTGCGCGTCTTGGCGGGCCGAAAGGGATTATCCGTCAAAGCGAATTTTTCGTTTATACGAAAAAGGATAGAGAGGCGCTTGAAAAGTGTATGGAGCTTGGGTACAAGTTCCCCGAAATCACGACTTGGA
>JAZUQM010000151.1:0-3296 GCA_045605705.1 Candidatus Scatosoma sp. | reverse complement strand
GGATTACGGTGGGCTTGTTTGGGCTTATCTCTACCGAGAACATGTCCTCGCTCTTTGGAGTTACGGGTGCAAAAGCGGTTACGCTTGCCCTCGTGTTCGTTGTGGCGGGAGATTGCGTAATGACCTTTTTCGGTTCGACGGCAAACGACGCCGCATTTAACGCGTGGGTTACCGATAATACGAAGGAGGAATTCCGCGGGAAGGTAGAAGGCGTGCTCTCTGTGCTTCCGCTTGCCGCTATGCTTATCGTTGCGGGCGGGTTCGGTATGCTTGTAGAGGGGATAGGCTATAAGGCGTTATTTTTGCTTCTCGGTGCGGTGATTACCGCTTGCGGCGCGGCGGGGGTATTGGTTATTCAAGACAGTCCCGCGCTTGTAAAAAATGGGACCTTGAAGGATATCGGCTATGGCTTTAAGCCAAGCGTGATTACAAATAACGCGCCCCTTTATATTACGTTTTGTATCGTGGGGATTTACGGGGTTGCGTGTCAAATTTTCATGCCCTATCTTATCATTTATATGAAAACCTACTTAGGGTTTTCTACGCTTGAATACAGCGTAGTCTTCGGCGCGGCGATTGTTGTGGGCGGCATTGTCAATATCCTTTTTGGCGGGGTTACCGACCGCATGGATAAGGCAAAGCTTTTGTATGTCGCGGCGGCGGTTTTGTCTGTGGGACTTGCGGGTATGTATTTCTCGCATTTTGAAAATAAAACGGCAACCTTGCTTGTATTTGGGATTTTTGGGTTTGTGATGATTACGGGCTATATACTCACCTCCGCGCTTTGCGGGGCGTTGATAAGAGATTATACGCCTGAAACGGACGCGGGCAAATTGCAGGGGGTACGTATGATTTTCAGCGTGCTTATCCCCATGCTCATAGGGCCCATGATAGGAAACGCTATCAATAAAGCCGCGAATATTCCTCTTATGGACGCAGGTGCGGACGCTATGACGACGCAGTATATTCCTGCCCCGGAAATTTTCCTTGCGGGGGCTTTGGCGGCGGCGCTTGTACTTGCGCTTGTACCCATTTTGGTAAAGTGCAGAAAGGAGAAAAAGAATGAGATTAAAGACGAGGTATAAAATCGGGCAAATTCCTCATAGCGAGCACCCGTGTCCGCAAGCAATGCGGGAAAATTGGCTGTGCTTGAACGGAGAATGGGACTTCTATAAGGAGAGAACCACAGGCGAAAAGGAGTGTGAGGGACGCATTCTCGTGCCCTTTTCTCCCGAAACCTTAAACAGCGGTATTGCCGAAGGCTTTGCGCTTGCTAGCGGGGAAAGGCTTGTCTATACCCGCAAAGTTGTACTTGGCAAAAGTCTACTGCAAGGGTGTACTCTGCTTCGTTTTGGCGGGGTGGATAGCGAGTGCGAGGTGTTCGTTAACGGTCAAAAAGCGGGCGGGCATAAAAGTGGATTTACCGCGTTTGCGTTGGATATATCCAAACTTATCTTCGAGGGCGAAAACGAGATAAAGGTAATTTGCACGGACGAAGGAACGAGGAACCACGGCGCGCGCGGCAAGCAAAGCGATAAGCGTGGCGGGATTTGGTACACTCCGCAAAGCGGAATTTGGCAAACCGTTTGGGTAGAAAGTATGCCGAAAGCGCATATCGGTCCTTTCAAAATCACCCCTAACGCCAAAGAAAAAACGGTGAAGGTGGAATCGGGATGTGAAGAGGAGGTGCAAATCGTCGTTTTCGATAATAAGCGGGAAATTATACGGGAGAAATTTCGTAAGGAAATTACGCTTTGTTACGATTTTGAATTGTGGTCGCCCGAAAATCCCAAGCTGTACGATTTGGAGCTTATCCACCCGTCGGGGGACTCGGTGCGCTCGTATTTTGGCGTACGCTCGTTTGGGAAAATGCGGGACGGCAGGGGGATTATGCGCTTGACGCTCAATGGGGAGCCGTATTTTTTCAACGGCGTGCTTGACCAAGGGTATTGGTCGGACGGTATGCTGACCTACCCCTCCGATTTGGCTGCGGAAGAGGAGCTGCGTATGCTTAAGGATATGGGCTTTAACACCGTTAGAAAACATATCAAGCTTGAACCCATGCGTTGGTATTACCATTGCGATAGACTGGGATTGGTCGTTTGGCAGGATTTTGTAAACGGCGGCGGAGCGTACAAGTTTACGCACGTGGCGGCATTTCCTTTTTTAGGGTTTCATCACCGCGACGACGATTACGCCTACTTTGCAAGAGAAAACGAAGGGGGCAGGTACGAGTTTATGCGCGCTTTGGAGGAAACGATTGACCAGCTTTACAATTGCCCTTGTATCGGGGTATGGGTGCCCTTCAACGAGGGATGGGGGCAGTTTGATTCTGCAAAGGTAACCGAGGTTGTGCGCAGTAAGGATAATACGCGCATTATCGACTCGGTCAGCGGTTGGCATGACCAGGGCGAGGGAAAAACGGAGCTTAAAAGTTTGCATACCTATTATACTAGGCTAAAGGTGCCCAAGGATACCCGTCCTGTTGTGCTTAGTGAATTTGGCGGGTACTCCATGAAGGTGAGCGGGCACGTTTTCGATGAGGGGAAAGAATTTGGGTATAAGAAATACAAAACCCAAGAGGAGCTTACGGCCGCGGTGCAGATTTTATATGAGAAAAAATTATTGCCCTTGATAGCCAAGGGGCTTTGCGGGGCGATTTATACGCAGGTTTCCGACGTGGAGGAAGAGATTAACGGTTTGGTAACGTACGATAGGGAGATTATCAAAATTCCCGTGAAAAAAATGCGGGAAATCAATCAAAAACTTGCTGATGAGGCAAAAAAAGTATAAAAACTTAAAAAAAGTTTCCTGAACGGCGCGAATAATTGAAAAAAAGCCTTGACAAATGGTGAAAATAGGTATAAAATAATATAGAGCAAAAATAGTTTCAACTATAAAAATTGAAAGGCAGGGATTTATTATGTGCAGAAAAAATAAGAAGAACCAAAAAGCAGAACCTCAACTCGTAACCGAAACGGTATACGCTAACCCTGCGGAAGCAAAGGTAGCGGAAGCTGATGAAAAGAAGTGGGTGGTTAACTGCCATAGATGCGGTGCGGCTCTTCACGTAAAGCAGGACAATAACGTGTATATGTGCCCCGTATGTAACAACCTTTTCCGCGTTCGTAAGGGTGAAAAGCTTGTTAAAGACGTTTCCCGCGTAACGGTTGCGGAAGCATACGTAAACGTAAACAAGGACGCAAACGAATAATTTTTAACGCGATGGTAAAAATAGCGTGCACGGTTTCCGTGCGCGCTGACTTTTTTTGAAAAACATAAACGCGCTGCGAAAA
>JAZUQM010000150.1:0-5565 GCA_045605705.1 Candidatus Scatosoma sp. | reverse complement strand
ACGCGTTGGAATTATCGCGCGCGTGCGTATAGCGTGCGTGTACGCGTGTGAGGTGGAAGCGGAAAGCGAGGAGGAAGCGTTTGCGAAGGCTTATTTGGCGTTAGGGCTTTGCGACACGGACGAGATGCAGACAAGGCGCGTGGAAGAACGCGGGGATACCTATTTCGTAACGTTGGAATATACGGCGATAGAGAAAATGAATTTTTGAACGAGGTACGGGAAATAGTGGTCGTTAAAATTAAAAAAACAATAGAGCTTGCCTCTTTGGACGAGCTGTCGAGGCTCCTCGGTGCGTACGATGAGAATCTAACTTATCTTTCGAGAGAGCTTGGCGTGCTTGCCTACGTAGACGGCTTAAAAATCCGTTTAGAGGGGGACGAGGAAAGCGTTCGGCTTGGCGAGGAGGTTGTTTGTGCCTTGCAAAAGAGCGTGGACGGCGAGCGTATCGACCCCGTGCGGGTGGCGTACTGTATCGAGCTTGCCAAAGAGGGCAGGGCGGATGAAATCGCTACGATGGACGGCGGTACGGTGGCAATCACCGCGCGCGGCAAGCAAATCAAATGCAAGACGGTCGGGCAAAAGCAGTACGTTAACGCTATAAAGAAAAACACGGTTGTGTTCGGGGTAGGTCCTGCGGGTACGGGTAAAACGTACCTTGCCGTGTGCATGGCGGTGTCGGCGTTTAAGAGCAAGCAGGTGGAAAAAATCATTCTCACCCGACCTGCGGTAGAGGCAGGGGAAAAGCTTGGGTTTTTGCCGGGGGATTTACACGAAAAGGTCGACCCCTATCTTCGACCCTTGTACGATGCTTTGCAGGAGCTTTTGGGTTTAGAAACGTACGGTAAGCTTATGGAAAGAGGGGCGATAGAGGTCGCGCCGTTAGCGTACATGCGCGGGCGCACGCTGTCGAATGCGTTTATCATTTTGGACGAGGCGCAAAACACCACGCGCGAGCAGATGAAAATGTTTTTAACCCGTATGGGCGAGGGTAGTAAAACGGTGGTAACGGGGGACGTTACTCAAATCGACTTGGACGGTAAGGAAAGCGGGCTGGTACACGCGACTTCCATTTTAGAGGGGGTAGAGGGCGTAGGCGTTTGTAAGCTTACGGCAAAGGACGTCGTAAGGCATCCGTTGGTTATGCGTATTATCCGTGCGTACGAGAAGGACGCGGAAAAAGCGCAGGAGAAAAAAGAAAAAACCCGTGTAAAACGCACGGAAGGAGAGTAACGAAAGATGGCGGTAAAAGAATTCGGGAGAGGGTGGACGAAACAGGATTTGCTTAAAAGCATTCTCCTCTTTTTCGTGCATTTCTTGGTTTTAATACTGCTCGTGGCGGCGTTTGTGCTTGGCAGTCATATTAAAGACTTTATCGAGCATTTGAAAAATTTCGGCGCGAATTATTTGTACGCACTGTTTTGCGTATTGCTTCTCGTCGTCATTATGTATTTGTATTATTTCTTCGAGGAGAGAGAAATTTTGCTCAGCGCAAAAAAAATCACTTTGGTTTTTACCCTTCTCGACGTGTACTTTGTCGTATGTTGGCTGATTAGCAGCTACATCGATATTTACGCAAGACCCGTAGCCCTCTTGGCGCTGTTGACCTGCGTTTTGGTGGGAAGACGGTCGGCGATTTTTATGAATATTATCGGCGCGCTGCTGTTGTTCGTGGTTGATACCTACGGCGGCGGCTTCTCAGTAGAAAACTCCTACTATTCCTCCTTGCTTATCTCTTTCACGGCGGGTATGTTTGCGATTTTCTTCTGTGGAAAAACGAGGACGCGCTTTGGCATCGTCGGGATTGGGGTATGCATCGTAATCCCCATTGACTTTATCATCTTTCTTTTGCATATTTCTACCTTTATCGAAGGCGCGTCGGGCGGCTTGTCCGTCTGGAGAGGGGTCGGCATGAAGCTTGGCTACGGCTTGTTCAGCGGGGTTATGTCCACCGTGATCTTCCTTGCGCTTTTACCTCTTTTCGAGGTGATGTTCAATTGTTTGACCGTATATAGACTGCGCGAACTTACCAGCCCTGACGCGAGGATTTTGCGTCAGCTTAAGGCGGAGGCACCCGGCACCTACCACCATTCCACGATGGTGGCGCAGCTTGCGGAGGCGAGCGCGGCAGCAATCGGCGAAAGTCCCGATTATGCAAGGGCGGCTGCGCTTTATCACGACGTTGGGAAACTTCATTATCCCGAACATTTCACCGAAAATCAAGGGGAGTATAATTTACACGACGAGCTTACGCCCGAGCTGTCTGCGGACATTATTCGTTCGCACGCAAAGGATGGGTATACGGTGATAAAAAACCACCATTTGCCTGATTTTCTTGCGGATATCGCGGTGCAGCACCACGGCACGATGCCCATTCGTTACTTCTATGCAAAAGCCTTGAAGATGACGGACGGGGAGCTGAATATCGAGGATTTCTCTTATCTTGGACCTAAGCCCCAAACCAAGCTTGCGGCGATTATTATGATTGCGGACGCCAGCGAGGCGGCGGTACGCGCCACCAACGCGCGCACGCCCGAGCAGGCGGAAAAAGCCATTCGCGGGGTTATCGAGGAGAGAATGGATTTAGAACAGTTCGCTGAATGCGATATCACGCTTGCCGATTTGACGAAGATTAGACAGGCACTCGTGTTTGCTTTGACGGGGGTAAACCACCACCGTATCAAGTATCCCTCGATTAAGTACAAGCACACGGAAAACGGTACGAAAGGGGAGAACGTATGACGAGATTTACCGTCTATTGCGATAGTGAGGACTTCCCTAAAACCGCCCTTCACGCGTTGGAAAGCGCGGTGGGAGAGAGGGTAGCGTCGAATACTCCGCTTGCCGTAGAGCTTGTGTTTGTGAACGGCGAGGAAATCCAAAGACTCAACCGCGAAACGCGGGGGATAGATAAGGTTACGGACGTGCTTAGTTACCCCGCGCTTGACCTCGTAAAAGGGGAGCCGCTTTTGGGCGAGGACTATCCCTTGGATATCGACGAGGAGGGGAACTTGCTTATCGGTTCGATTGCGATATGCACGGCGAGGGCAAGAGAGCAGGCAGAGGAGTACGGGCATTCGTACGAGCGGGAATTGCACTATTTGTTGGTGCACGGCATTTTACACTGTCTTGGTTACGACCACATGACGGAGGAAGAAAAAAGCGAAATGCGGGCGCGGGAGGAGGATATTCTTGGCGCGCTTGGGATTGTGAGGTAAGTTATGAAAAGCGGATACGTAGCGGTCATCGGCAAGGCAAACGCGGGGAAAAGTACCCTTATCAACGTGTTGGTAGGGGAGAAAGTTTCCATTGTTTCGCCCAAGCCTCAAACTACGCGGGATAGAATTTTGGGGGTATTGACGGAAGAGGATTATCAAATCGTTTTCGTGGATACGCCCGGGATTTATAAGGCGAGAAACGCCCTGACGGATATGATGATGAAAACCACGGATATGAGCGCGAAATCGGTGGATTATATCCTGTTCGTTTTAGACGGGCACGAGGGCGTCAAAGAGGAAGATTTCGAGCTGATTAGAAAGTACAAGGCATTGAACATTCCCATGGCGGTGGCATACACGAAAATCGATATCATGCCCAAGGAGAACATTCCCCTTGACATGGCGAAATTCGCAGACGCGGAGCTGGATTTGGACGTATTCCCCGTTTCGGCGCGAAAGGGCAAGAATATCCGCGCCTTAAAGGAATTTTTGGCGGAAAAGATGCCCGAGGGCGAAAAGGCGTTCGTAGAGGATATCGTTTCGGACAAGAGTGAAAAATTCATGATTGCGGAAATCATGCGCGAGAAGATTTTACTTAAATTCGACAAAGAAATCCCGCACGGTATCGCGATTGTGATTAACCATTTTACCTTGCAGGACAACGGTGTGTACGATATCAATTTGGATATCGTTTGCGAGCGCGCGAATCACAAAGCCATCCTTATCGGCAAGCAGGGTAAGGCGATTAAAGAGGTATCCTCGTTTGCCCGCCAAGACATGGAGAAATTTTTGGGCGCAAAGGTGTTCCTAACGACTTACGTCAAGGTGAAAGAGGACTGGCGGGATAAGCCGGGGTTGATTAAAGAATACGGGTATGAAGATTACAAAGAGTAAGTGAAGTTTTGCCCAAAGGGCAAAGATAAGTTTGCCTAACGGCAAGTTAAGTTTTGTAAACAAAGTGAAGTTTGCCCCTGTGGGGCAAGTTGTGGGAATATTAATAACAGCCATAACTTTTTGCGGAGTAAAAAACTTCACTGCGACGAAGCCGCAACTTCTCTGCGCAGCAACTTCACTTTTACGAAGTAAAAACTTCACCCGGTATAATTCCCCTTCTCCCTTCGCAAAATAAGTAGCGGGAGGACGGGATTATGCACGACAAACGAGAAGAAAACGGCGCGGCGAAAATGGCGTGGCAGCTCTTTGAAAAAACGGGCAGTATCAGCTACTATATGCTCTACTACGATTTAATGCGGAGAAAATAAGTATGGAAATCAAGACGGAGGCAATTGTATTACAGTCTATCGACTATAAAGACAGCGATAAACTGTTGACCTTGTTTTCTCCGTCGCTCGGCAAAATCACGGTGGGCGCGCGGGGTGTAAAAAAACCCAAAGCCAAGCTTGCGTTTGCAACCCAACCCTTTTGTTTTTGCGAGTATATTCTTGCGGAGAAAGGGGGCAGGTACACGATGACGAACGCATACCTGCACGAGAGCTTCTTTGCCCTGCGTTACGACGTGGTACGTTTTTACGCGGCGTGCGCCATGGCGGAAATTTGCCTTGCTATCCTGTACGAGAACGAGAAATACGAAGGCTTGTTCGTGGGGCTTGCGGAGGGTTTGAAATCGCTTGCCTTATCTCAAGACGACCCCGCGGAGGCGGTGCTCACTTTTACCATGACGGCGCTTAGAGAAAGCGGATACCCCCTCGATTTATCCTTTTTAGAGGAATGCGAAGGGGATATCGGCGAGAGATTGTATTTTGACTTTGCAGATGGACGTTTTACGACGTTTGAACGCGCTGCGGCAGGCGAAAGAGCCAGCCTGTCCACCTATTACGCCTTGCGCAAATGCGCGGGCTTGACTTATCGGGAAGATGCGCTTGCTGGGGGCAACAAACGCGCTTTGCGCCTTGTCAAAGCCTACCTTTCCGAAAAAACCGAAAGTAAGTTCGATAACTTAGGCGAGCTGATTCGGTTATATGAAGATTAAAAAGGAAAATGATATGGCAAGAACGAAAAAACAAGAAACAAAAGAGCTTGCGCCCGTAACCCGCGCGGAGAAAAAGGACGCAACCAAAAAGCTCATTACGACATTGCTTGCGGAAAAACCGTATAAGCATAACGAACTCATTGAAGAGGTATCCAAAATCTACGCCGAGCGCTATGCAGGCGAGGACACCGAAAATATCAACGACGTCAAGGGCAGAGTGGGTTCTGTGCTTGATATTATGAAAAAAGACAGCGATATTATGTACGACGGGGGCATGTACGCGTTAAAAGCGCGCATTATCACGGCTCCCCCTGTTCAAGAAGAAGCGCCTGCGCCCAAAAAACGGGGCAGAAAACCCAA
>JAZUQM010000149.1:0-12324 GCA_045605705.1 Candidatus Scatosoma sp. | reverse complement strand
TAGGGATTTCCGTTTTGTGGGTGATCTATGGAACTTGGAGATCTACGGAAGGGAAAGGAAAAATTTCTATTTTACAAATAGCCTTTCTTCTAATTGTAGAATTGTTAATAGCTGCATGGAGCGAATCTTTCCTCTTTGCTGTGGGCAGTACGGAAGCTTGTACCTTTTGGATATTAATTGCGTGGATGATCGTATATAAAAAGAAAACGAAAGAAGAGTTATATAAGAATAGGGAAGGAGATAAAGCATGGAAACAAAACAGCGTTTGGCGTTTTTAATGTCCTCGTGCGATAGTTATGAAGATTTATGGGAGCCCTTTTTTGAGTGCCTGGATCTTTGTTGGAAGGATATACCATATCCCGTATATTTGAATACGGAGCATAAGCAGTATATCCCGAAAAAAGAGTTAGGCTTTTCTGTAACGACCTTAAATCAACGCAAAGAGAAAACGCTTTCTTGGAGCCGTCGCTTTATAGACGTACTCAATAAAATCCCTGAAGAGTACGTATTTTTGGTTTTGGACGATTTCTTTGTTTGTGATAAAGTGGACGGGGAAAAGTTTGAGGAAATTCTTGACGCTATGGATAAGGATAAAAGTATTGCCTCTTATCAAATGTATGGGACACGTATCCGCAATAAAGCGCCCGAAAATTATTCTCAATCAAAGGCAATGGAATGCGTTCTCATGGGGAGAAACGGATGGAAAACGCATTTTGTACCTACCATTTGGCGGAAGTCGGTGCTTTTGAAATGGCTTCGTCCTTGGGAGTCCATTTGGGGCTTTGAAGGCTATGGCTCGGATAGAGCAAGACGTTGGAATTATAAAGAAAAGGTGTATATCGTCAATAATCCACCCATTTACGATTATCTTTGGATTAAGGATTGTAGTGCGTGTATCAATGGGAAGTGGCTTGCCGAGCCCGAGCTTTTGACCTTCTTTGAAGAGAATAATATTTTTGTAGATTGGTCAAAGCGCGGAAAAATGACGTATGAAGAATATCAAGCGATTACCATGAAAGACATTCTTAAAAAATATACGCTTGGGCAAATTATTGTAAAGGCATTCAACCGTTTTAGATCTTTTTTCTAAAACAAAAGAAGGGAAATTAAGGAAAAGTTAAATTGGAAGGAACGAAGAACTTGAAATGGGGGGTAATTCTCTCCTACATAACCATGTTTACGAGCGTAGTCGTTTCGCTACTGTATACTCCCTTTTTGTTGGAGTCCTTAGGCTCACAACAATACGGCTTGTACAACATGGGGCAATCTGCCGTCAGCTTTTTAGGCTTGGCGGAGTTCGGCTTTGGCTCGGCTGTGGTGCGGTATGCCTCTAAATATAGAGCAGAGGGAAACGAAGATAAAACCGCAGGATTATACGGTATGTTCTTACGCTTGTATGGGATACTTGCGTTAATTATTCTTGTCGGCGGTTTGGCGATTTGCGCTCTGTCTTCAAGTATATTCACCGTTTCGACAGGGGCGAGAGGATACTTTGAGCTCCGCGTGATTATTCTCGTCATGGTACTCAACCTGACGTTGACTTTTGCAACGCAGCCTTATCATGCCATTGTTACTTCGTATGAGAAATATACCTTCCAAAAGATAACCAACCTTATTTATCTATTATTAAAGCCTGTTGTGATGATACCCCTTTTGCTTTGGGGTTATAAAGCGATTGCTTTGTCGGTTGTTGCGCTTGTGCTGCAACAAATACTCAATATTGTCAATATTGTATTCGTTCATAAGACATTGAAGGTAAGAATATCCTTTAAGAAAAAGGATATGGATTTTAGTATCTTCAAAGAAATTGTCGGGTACTCTTTCTTTATCTTTTTAGGAATGCTTACGGCACAGTTTAACGACGGTGTAGACAATATCATTTTGGGTGCGGTGATAGGTGAAGTGGCGGTTGCAGTGTATTCGGTTGGGTATCAACTATATTCCTACGTGCAACAAGTGCCAAATGCGGTGGCAAGTGTGTTCTTCCCGCGTATCACGACTCAAATTACCCAAGGCGCCACAATGGAGGATATGACCAACCTATCCATTCGCGTTGGGAGGATTCAATTTTATTTAGCGTTCTTGATTTGCAGCGGATTTGCTTTGTTTGGACAAGACTTTATCTTGCTTTGGGTAGGGGAAGAATATGCCCTTGCGTACTGGATTGTTTTAGTGCTAGCAATTCCCATCGTTATTCCTACCATTCAGGCAATACCCGTTCAAGTATTGCAAGCCATCAATAAGCATCAGTTTAAGGCGATTTTATACGTAGTATGTGCGGGGTTGAACGTGCTTTTAAGTATACCTGCCGCTATCTATTTTGGTCCCTTGGGGTGCGCCGTTTGTACGGGGCTTACAACGCTTTTGACGAAAGGGATTATTATTAACTGGTATTATGCAAAGAAGATTAAGCTGGGAATAGGTAGATTTTGGAAGAATATTCTTTTACTCCTTTTGAGGCTTTCGCCTTTGATTATAATAGGTATTGCTATCAACGTACTTATCCCGTATTGTTCTTGGCTTTGGTTGATTTTGAAAATCGGACTGTATACCCTTGTGTTTGGTGTTTATGCGCTGCTCGTTTGCATGAATAAAGAAGAAAAAGGGCTTGCAATGGAGCTTTTACAAAAGATAAGGAGAAAAGGTTAGAATGTCGTTATTGTTAAGAAGCCTACGCTTTTTATGCCGTCCTTTTGTAAAGCTGGATGCGAAATTGGAACGCAGGCTTATGCAAAAAGAACGTGAAAAAAATATAAAAAATGCAAAGCAAATACAGCGTTTTTCCTACGCAAACGATAGGGACGGATTTTTTGCGGATATCTCAGTTATTACGCATGCGGGCGGCGGCTTGCAAGGCATGACGTATTTGAACTGTAAAGAGGCTTTGCCGTTTTACTATGAAAAGGGTAACCGTGTATTCGAATACGACGTAGAAAAGGGGAAAGACGGCTACGTTTTGGCGCATACCAACGAGAAAAATCCCGAGGGAAATTTAGAGGGCAGGTTTTCTCCGTTGCCGCTTACGGAATGCTTAGATTTTTTGCAAAATCATAAAGACGTCAGGGTGATTTTCGATTGTAAATTCGAGGAGATAGGTGTTTTTGCTAGCTATATAACAGAGATAGTAAAAGACGAACAAGTGCTGCAAAGGATTGTCATACAGGTATTTAATGAGCGAGATATTCTAGAAGTACGTAAAGCGTACGATTTTAAGCTATTATACGTGTGCATGTATGCGACGAACTATGCGGAAGCGGTGCAAACGTGTATCAAGCATCATATAGGCGCTGTATCCGTTTCCGTAAAAGCGTTAGACGAACGACCCGACTGGTGCGTGTTCGAAAAAAACGAGATTTGCGTATTTGCCTATACCGTGAACACCTTGAGAGAGTATCAAAGGTTTAAGGCGCAGGGTATTACGGGTGCGTTTAGCGATTTTTTATACGAGCGCGACGTGGAGGAATAAATGAATCCCATCAAAAGCATACAAGCGAGAATTGGCGGTTGGAGAAATACCCGAAAAAGCCGTTATTGGGAATACGCAGAGTATTACAAGGACGGCGAGGTGTGGGAAAACGTATTTCTTTTGGAATCCTTCGGCGGTTCGAATTTTCAAGGCAATCCCTATTATATATATAAGGAATTATTGCCGTTGGCGGAAGCTGAGGAAATTTCCATTGTAATTGCCCATAAAAACCCCGATAAATTGAAAGCAGAGCTTTCGGCAAGGGGAGTAATATGTCCAAGTGTGCAAATCGTAGAAATGCACTCGGCGGAATACCGCAAAGTCCTTTCGCATGCAAAGTATTTAGTAAATAACGTATCCTTTAGCATGGACTTTATCAAAAAAGAGGGGCAAATCTATCTCAATACTTGGCACGGCACGCCGTTAAAAACACTTGGAAGAAGTATTGCCAACGATCCGTTTGCTTGCGTCAACGGACAACGGAATTTCTTAATGAGCGATTATCTGCTTGCCCCTAATGAGTTAACCAAAGAAGTGTTTGAAAAGGGGTATATGGTCAAGGATATTATGCCTGGTGAACTATTTTTGGGCGGGTATCCAAGGAATGAGATTTTCTTTGATAGAGAGGCGCGCGCTCGCGTAAAAGAAAAATACGGCTTGAACGGTGTAAAATCGATTCTATACATGCCTACTTGGCGCGGGGATGCAAACGCGGTGAAAAAGGTCGATCAGGTCAGCGATATAGAGCGTTTAGCAAAAGAGCTGGGAGAGGGATACCGCGTGTACGTAAAATTCCATCCTGCCATGAAGACGGAGGGGACGGGTTTTACCTATTGCCGCCAAGCGCCTACCGATATCGAGGTGTATGAATTTTTGAATGCCGTAGATATCTTGATTACCGACTATTCCAGCGTGTTATTTGACTTTGCGAATGCGGAAAAAGAAATTATTCTATATCAATATGACAAAGAGGAATATTTCAAAGAAAGAGGTACGTATACGGAGGCGGAAGAAAATATTCCCTTTAAGACAGCGTATACCTTTGATGAATTATTAGAATTGGTACAAAAAGCGAACGAAGAAAAACACCCTGCTTTTTTGGAGAGGTTTTGCGCTTACGACCATGCGCGCGCGGCGAAAACCGCCGTGGACAAGCTGCTGCAGGGCAAGCCCGTGCATAACGGTAAGGCGGTGGATTTATACGTCGTGGATTTCCCTGTTACGCAGGAAGAGCTTTTGGCGATTCAAGATAAGCTTAAAGGGGAGACATACCGATTCGTATTCGTTTTAGGGCAACATTCGGCTGCGTTCAGCAAGATAAATTGTTGGGGGAATTTGGAATATACGTCCCTAAACGTATATAATAGGCTAACTCCTAAGGAGCGTAGAAAAGAGGCTTGGCTGCGGTTTGTGTATACACTATTCAAAAGCAAACGTGCGCTTAAAAAATTGCAAGCGTTGGGCGAGCGCGAACGCAAACGGCTTTTCGGGGATATAAAGATAGGGAATATGTATGCCAAAGGCAAAAAGCTCCCCACGGCGGTGCGTTACGAGGCGCAGCCTTGGAGAGAGGATTTATAAAAGGAGAATGCCATGAAAAGGGTAATTACCTACGGAACGTTTGATTTGTTGCATTACGGGCATATCAATTTATTGCGCCGCGCAAAGGCGCTTGGGGATTATTTAATCGTCGTGCTTTCCACGGATGAATTTAACTGGAATTCTAAAGGAAAGAAATGTTATTTTAGCTATGAACAGCGTAAAAAATTGCTTGAAGCAATCCGTTACGTCGATTTGGTTATCCCCGAAGAAAATTGGGAACAAAAGATAAACGACGTAAAGGAATATCACGTAGATACCTTCGTTATGGGGAATGACTGGGAAGGGAAATTTGATTTTTTGAAGGAGTATTGCGAGGTTGTATACCTGCCCAGAACGCCTGAGATTTCCACAACGCAAATCAAAGCGGAGTTAAAGGATAAGTAATGAAAAAGATTAAGATATTCTTAGGGGCTTACGTGAATTTCCCCAACGCGCAAAACATCAATTGCGACCATATTGCAAAGTACCTTGATAAAGATAAATTTGAGGTGCATACCCTATACACGAGTAAGATGCCCGTGGATAAAAAGGCGTATAAGGCAATGGGGATAAAGCTTCATAGGCTTTTGCCCCACCGTATCGTTTGGGTATGGAGTAAGCTTTGGGCAATGCGTAGAGCAAAATGTGATATCTACTACCTTCCTAAGCAAGAAAAAATGGACGTTACTTTTGCTAAAAAACATAAAGGCAAGGGCAAAGTTTTCATCTCTTCCATAGAGGGGGTTGTGGGAGAGCAAATCCCTATAAACAGCGCCAAGCCGAAAGAATATTTAACCGAGCTTATGCATGAAAGTTTTTCTATTAGCGAGTGTATTCGCAAAAGTGTAAAAAACTGTTGGCAATACGATAGCGAGGTATTATATCTTGGGGTTGACGAAGTGGAGGACGGTTTCCGTCAAAAAACGGAGGTCCAAAATGTTATTTGGGTGGGGTCGGTAAGCGAACGTAAGCGTCCGCATTTATTATTGGAGTGCGCTAAGCTTTTCCCTCAGCTTAACTTTACAATGATAGGGGACGGTGAAAAATCGCTGGAAATCATTGAAAGAATACGTGTTGAAAATATTCAAAATGTGCGGTATTTAGGGCGAATTTCCAACGATAAAGTATATGAGGAATTAAAAAATGCACATTTGCTTTTAATGACCTCGGATAAAGAAGGTTTACCTAAAGTAATCGGTGAAGCAATGAGCTCTTCCGTGCCCGCTATCTATATTAACGAATGTTATACGGTTGACTATATTCAAAACGGCGTAAACGGGTTTGGCGTTGCAAACGTGGAAGAAATGAAGGAAAGAGTGCAGTATCTTTTGGATAATCCTGCTATTTATCAAGAAATGTCCAAGCAAGCGTTTGAAAGTATTCAAAAATACCGTTGGTCGGCGCTGATTAAGCAGTACGAGGCTTATTTTGAGCGCGCGCTTGAAAAGTACGGCAAAAAGGAGTAATCCGTGGGGCAAGACAATATACTATTCGTTTTTGAAGAAAAATATTCTTTTTTATATGAACTGCTTGTAGAGGGAGTGCCCGTATATACCAGTTTTCGCGACGGGGTGTTGCAACGCTTGCGCGACGGCGCTCCTGCCGTATCTTCCGCAGGGGAAGAACCCAAGAGCAAGGCTTCTGTTAAGCGCATTTGGCAGGGCTTTTGCAAAAAGCGAAAATATAAAAAAGCGAAAACCTTGATTTTTACCTCCTCGGTTTACCGCAGGGACAAGGGTAGAAATTTGGCAGCGGAATATCTTTTAGAAAAGTACCCTGACGGCGTGGTATTTGAATGGCCAAGCCGAAACGGGGCGTATGATAACGCATATTTTACCGACCCGAATAAGGATAAGTACTGCCCGTTGGATTATTTATCCGTAAAGTGGAAACTCTTTTCTATGTTCCATAAAAAAGAGTTTGAGAAATTAGCGCAAGAATGCCGAGGTAAATTACAGCCATTATTTGACAAAAATCCGCCCGAAACGGAAAACGAGCGTTTGGCAGTGGAGTACTTATTGGAAGAGCTGCCACGGGCATACGCTACGACGGCGCTCTACCAAGAGTTGTTTGCAAAGTATTTCAAAGGTTATAAAAACGTGCAATATGCGATTGATTTTTGGGGTGGAGCGAGAGAGAATATCATTCCTGCTTTGCAGGGTAAGCCCGAATCAATCGAACTGCAACACGGCATTATTACGGGCATGCACCCGGGATATGTGTACCCCTCCTTTGTAAAGAGTAGCGACTTGGCTTTTTTTAAGAGAAAACTTTTGGTGTATGGCGAAGGGACGAAAGAGATTCTTTGCAAAAACTCCATATTTGACGAAGCAAGAGTGGACGTGATTGGCAATCCCCGAACGCAAACGTATAAAAAAGTGTTTGGCGAAGTGAGCAAAGCGCGAAAGTGGATTTTATTTGCCTCACAGCCCTACGAACAAGACGGCGTGGGCAGGGATTACTATAAAACGGTTATTCCGTATTTGCAGGAAGTACAAAGGTTATTAAAGACGGATGAAAAATGGAGCGAGTACAAGCTTGCGATTAAGCTCCACCCCCGCGAAAATAACGGTGTGATTGCAACATATAAAGAAGCGTTAGATGGAGTAGAAATTTTTGATAATGCCTCGGAGCTGTACGAATTATTGCTAAGCAGTTTTGTACAATTAACAGTATCGTCGACCACTTTATACGAAGCGGCAGAATTTGGTACACCGACGATAGCAATACCTTATAACGGCATTGAGCCCAAGGATATATATGGATTTGAGGTATGGGAAACGAACAATATAAATAATGTAAGCGCAGTGCTGGCGAAATTGTTGGATAGCGAGAAGTACGAAGTGTACTTGAACTATTTAGCAGAACAAACGAAAAATAAAATGTAAGCTGAGGAGCTAAAAATGGGATTATTTACAAACAAAACTTTATTGATTACCGGAGGGACGGGGAGCTTTGGTAACGCTGTGCTCAACCGTTTCTTGAAAACGGATATCGGGGAAATACGCGTGTTCTCCCGCGACGAGAAAAAACAGGACGATATGCGCCATGAATTTCAGGCAAAAATGCCCGAGGCCGCGGAGAAAATCAAGTTCTATATCGGCGACGTTCGCGATATTGCAAGCGTGAGAAACGCTATGCATGGGGTTGACTACATATTCCATGCAGCTGCGCTTAAACAGGTACCGTCCTGCGAGTTTTTCCCCATTGAGGCGGTAAAAACCAACGTACTCGGCACGGAAAACGTGTTGACGGCGGCAATCGAGGCGGGGGTAAAAAATATCGTTTGCCTTTCTACGGATAAGGCTGCTTATCCCGTCAATGCCATGGGGACAAGCAAGGCGATGATGGAAAAGGTAATCGTGGCGAAATCCCGTACGGTTGCGCCTGAAAAGACGAAAATTTGTTGCACGCGTTATGGCAACGTAATGTGTTCCCGCGGGAGTGTAATTCCTCTTTGGATTGATCAAATCCGCGCGGGCAAGCCCATCACCGTAACCGACCCGACTATGACCCGTTTCATTATGTCCTTAGAAGAGGCGGTGGACCTTGTGCTCTTTGCTTTTGAGCACGGTGAAAGCGGCGACATCCTCGTTCAAAAAGCACCTGCCTGCACCATTCAAACGCAAGCTGAGGCTGTTTGCGAGCTGTTTGGCGGCGACAAGCAAAATATCAAGGTAATCGGTATCCGCCACGGCGAGAAAATGTACGAAACTCTTCTCACCAATGAAGAGTGTGCAAACGCCGTTGACCTTGGCAACTTCTACCGCGTGCCTTGCGATAAGCGCGGGCTGAACTATGACAAATACTTCAACAACGGCGACGTGGAGCGCAATCCCTTAACGGAATTTAACTCCAATAATACGCAGCTTTTGACGGTGGAAGAAACTAAGGCGAAGATTGCCTCTTTGCAATACATTCAAGAAGAATTAAAGAAATAGTACTATGAATATACTTGTTACTGGCGCGAAAGGCTTTGTTGGAAAGAACCTTTGCGCCGCGCTGAACAACTTAAAAGACGGAAAGGACAGAACCCGCCCGCAGCTTAAAATCGACGAGGTATACGAATACGATATTGACGGCAGCCTTGCGGATTTGGACGAATACTGCAAGCAGGCGGATTTTGTCTTCAATCTTGCGGGGGTCAACCGTCCTCAAAGCCAAGAGGAGTTTATGCAAGGCAATTTCGGCTTTGCTTCGACCTTGCTGGATACGCTTAAAAAGCATGAAAACACTTGCCCTGTGATGCTGTCTTCCTCCGTACAAGCGACCTTAATCGGGCGTTATGCCGAGGGGGAGTACGGTAAAAGCAAAAAGGCGGGGGAAGAGCTTTTCTTTGACTATGAACAAAAAGGTGGGGGGCAGGTATGCGTTTACCGTTTTCCAAACCTTTTTGGGAAGTGGTGCAGACCCAACTACAACAGCGCGGTTGCCACCTTTTGCAACAATATCGCAAACGGGTTACCCATTACCGTAAGCGATAGGGCAGTGGAGTTAGAGCTTCTCTATATCGACGATTTGGTAGAAGAAATGCTCGATTTATTAGAGGGGAAGGGGCATCGCTGTAACTACGAGGGCTTAACGCCCGTGGAAAGCGCCGAGGGCAGGTACTATTTCGTGCCCACGACGCATAGGGCGACCTTGGGTGAAATCGTGGATTTACTGTACGCTTTTAAGGCGCAAAGCCAAACCCTCGTTATCCCCGACATTCCTGCAGGGAGCTTTGCGAAAAAGTTATACTCGACCTATCTTTCCTATTTGCCTCAAAGCGCGGTTGCGTTTGATTTGAAGACCAACGAGGACGTGCGAGGGAGCTTTACCGAACTTTTGAAGACGGTAAATTGCGGTCAGGTGTCGGTGAACGTTTCCAAACCCGGTGTTACAAAGGGGCAGCACTGGCATAATACCAAGTGGGAATTTTTTATTGTAGTATCGGGGCATGGGTTAATTCAACAACGCAAAATCGGCACGGACGAGGTGTTAAATTTCGAGGTGAGCGGCGAGAAAATACAAGCGGTGCATATGTTGCCCGGCTATACGCATAACATCATCAACCTTTCCAAAACGGAAAACTTGGTAACGGTGATGTGGGCGAACGAGCAATTCAACCCGACCAAACCCGACACATTTTTCGAGGAGGTATAATACAAATGAACGAGAAAATTAAATTGGATTATTCCGACGTAAAATTCAAGGACAATGGCAAGTTAAAATTGCTGATTATCGTGGGCACGCGTCCCGAAATCATCCGTTTGGCGGCGGTTATCAATAAGTGTAGACAGTATTTTGACTGCATTCTTGCGCATACGGGTCAAAATTATGATTATAACTTAAACGGCGTATTTTTCAAGGACTTAAAGCTCGCCGACCCCGAGGTATACATGGACGCGGTAGGCGACGATTTGGGGGCGACGGTGGGGAATATTATCAACTGCTCGTACAAGCTCATGGCGGCTTGCAAGCCCGACGCACTGCTTATTTTAGGGGATACGAACAGCTGCCTTTCCGCGATTGCTGCAAAGCGGTTGCACATTCCCATTTTCCATATGGAAGCGGGCAATCGTTGCAAGGACGAGTGTTTGCCCGAGGAAACCAACCGCCGTATCGTCGATATCATTTCCGACGTAAACTTGGCGTATAGCGAGCACGCGCGCCGCTACCTCGCCGATTGCGGGTTGCCTAAGGAGCGCACCTACGTAACGGGCTCGCCCATGGCGGAGGTATTGCATAATAACTTAAAGGAAATTGAGGCGAGCGACGTTTTGGATAGGCTTGGATTGCAGCCTAAGAAGTACATTTTATTATCCGCGCATAGAGAGGAGAATATCGATACGGAAAAGAACTTCCTTTCTCTGTTTAGCGCAATCAATAAGCTGGCGGAAAAATACGATATGCCCATTCTCTATTCCTGTCATCCTCGCAGCAGAAACCGTCTTGAAAAGAGCGGATTTAAGCTGGATAAGCGGGTGATTTGTCAACAACCCTTGGGATTTCACGATTATAACAAATTGCAAATGAACGCGTACACGGTGGTGTCGGACAGCGGTACTTTGCCCGAAGAGAGCAGTTTTTTCACAAGCATAGGAAAGCCCTTCCCCGCCGTTTGTATCCGCACTTCTACCGAGCGCCCCGAGGCGCTGGATAAGGCGTGCTTCGTGCTGGCGGGCATTGACGAAAAGAGCCTTTTGCAAGCGGTAGCAACGGCGGTGGACTTGACGGAAGACGGGTATCACGGTATCCCCGTGCCCGACTACGTGGAAGAAAACGTATCGACTAAGGTCGTGAAGATTATCCAAAGCTACACGGGCGTGGTAGATAAAATGGTTTGGAGAAAATTCTAATGGAAGTATGGGGCGTTACGTTTGCGTTGCTTCGTTTCGAGATATTCGGGACGGAGCTTTGTGAGCGCGCAAAAAAAGCGATTACGCCCGAAATTTTACCCGCTTTATATAAGCTGTCAAAAAAGCATGATTTGGCGCATTTAATCGGGAACGCGTTGGATAAGAACGGCTTATTACCCGAAAATAGCGAGGCGAAAAAGCGGTTTTTAGCCGAGCGCAACAAGGCGGTGTACCGCCTTGAACAGCAAACCCATGAATTTGAACGCATTTGTCAAACCTTGGAGGAAAGCGGGATTGACTTTTTGCCCTTAAAAGGGAGGACCATCCGCGCGTATTACCCTCAGCCTTGGCAAAGGACAAGCTGTGATATCGACATTTTAGTGTCTGTTGATAAGCTGGAAACGGCTTCTAAACGCTTAAACGAGGTCTTGCACTATGAAATCGGGGAAAAGACGGTCAACGACCTGTCCTTGTTTGCCCCAAGCGGAGTGCATTTAGAGCTCCATTACGATTTGACGGAGTGCGGAAGGTTTTCAGCGGAAATACTCGGCGATATCTGGCGTTTTGCGGGCTTGAAGGAGGAGAGTAGGCACCACTATCTATTGTCCAACGAGGCGTTGTATTTTTATCATATTGCGCACATGGTCAAGCATTTTGAGGACGGTGGGTGCGGGATTAGACCTTTTTTGGATTTATACCTGCTTATGCGGAAGATGCAAAAGGAAGAGGAAAGGCTGGAGAAAATGCTCGAAGGCTACGGATTCGTTCCGTTTGCGAGGGCTTGCGAAAAGCTTGCCCGCGTATGGTTTGGCGAGGAGGAGTACGACGAAACGAGCCAGCGGTTGGAACGCTATATTCTTTCGGGCGGCGCGTATGGAACGCTGAACAATCGCGTTGCGGTGCAACAGGCGAAAAAAGGGGGGAAAGTTCGATATT
>JAZUQM010000148.1:0-8014 GCA_045605705.1 Candidatus Scatosoma sp. | reverse complement strand
TTACGAAAAACACCGTTTATTACGCGGTGTTTACGTGTACGACCAATACGTATACGGTAACGTGGGTAGTAGACGGGAAAACGGTAGAAACGGACACTAAGGTAGCGTACGGCGCAATGCCTACGTACAATGGTTCTACGCCGACCAAGACGGAAGCGGGAAAAACGTATACCTTCCAAGGGTGGTCCACGCAGCAAAATGCAACGCAACAGGAAACGCTGACGGGGGTTACGAAAAACACCGTTTATTACGCGGTGTTTACGTGTACGACCAATACGTATACGGTAACGTGGGTAGTAGACGGAAAAACGGTAGAAACGGACACTAAGGTAGCGTATGGCGCAATGCCTACGTACAATGGTTCTACGCCGACCAAGACGGAAGCGGGGAAAACGTATACCTTCCAAGGATGGTCGCCTACGATCGGTAAAGTTACTAAAAACATTGTCTATACGGCGGTGTTTACCGAGACTATAACCACTTACACCGTAACTTGGGTGAATTGGGATGGAAAAGTCTTAGACCAAAGTGAAGTGGAAATTGGCAAAAAGCCGAGCTATGAAGGTGTTACGCCCACTAGAACGGGGGGCACGGAAGAATATGCTTTTTATGCATGGACACCTGCTATCGTAGAGGCAACGGAAGATGCGGTTTATAAGGCGAACTACATCGAAAAAGATATAGAATACAGCGATTTCGGTGCAGTGGGCGACGGGAGAACGGACGATTTCGAGGCTTTGTACAAAGCGCATACTTATGCAAACGCAACAGGAGCAACGAAGGTCGTTGCGCAAAGCGGAAAAACGTACTATATATGTAATACCGTGCCGTCGGCAAAGCTAGTTGAATGGGCAAACGGAATCATCAACGGAACTCATAGCACGGCAAACAGTGCAAACTGTATTTACGGCAAGAATAACAAACACGTCAACGACAATGGGCTTCCTACAGATTGTCATGGGAATTTAGTAACGGACGCCTTAAAAACTTGGGCAAGCAAAACCCTTTCTTCGATAAAAGGCGTTAGGGCTCTTAGTATTCCCGTGCAAACGAACGTGGTTTGGACAAACGCGAAGTTTACCATTGACGATACGAACGTAACCTCTCTCGTCATATCGGGGACAACGGCGTCTGCGCCTACCGATAAACAGTATTCAACGGATATTTTTACTGTTTCGGCGGGGACCTATAGCATCAACGAAACGCTTGGCAGTAAAGAATATAACGCTACTATAGCGGAAACGATGAGTACTGCTGATTTTAACGCTTTAATTGCAAGTAAAAACAATTTGAAGCTGTTAAACAATCAAATACAAGCAACGGGGATTGGCCCCGGCACCAAAAAATTGAACGTAGCCCCCGGATACGCGGCGACGGTAGTTCTCTATAACGAGGCGTTGGCAACGAACGCAACTCGAAAGATTGCGGGGGTATCCAAAACGGTAGGCAGTCAAAACGTTTATATCCGCTATGGTGGGAATGCGAACTCGGGCGCGGCAAAGAGAGAGACGATTTTAATCGATAAAAATGGTAACATTGATCCTTCTACGCCAATCATGTTCGATTATACCAGAATTGTCCAAGTCGTTATTTGCAATATGGAAATACCAAACCTCTCGATTAAGGGCGGGGAATTTACTACGCTGGCAAGCAGGGAGGACATCTTATTCGGCGTAAACGCTAATGGGACGAAGAACTATGCGGGTACGACGTATAAAGGGGCGTACTTAAAACGCGGGTTGCTTATAAACCGTTCGAACGTAGTGCTGGAAGGCGTGGTGCATTACGTTAAGAACGAGCTTTCTTTAGCAGATTACGCTAACGGTTTGCACGGGGCGCATTATAACGGATTCTTCTCCGTTTCCGCGTGCGGCAACGTAACGTTGCAAAGCTGCGTATTGACGGCAAGGAGAAATTATGACGTCAGCGGTTCGTATGATTTTAACGCCAATGCGGTTTGCGGAATTTATTTAAGAAATTGTACGCAAACGAATTTCTGGATTACGGAAAGTGCTTCCGGGGAGGTAAAGGCAGCTTCCCGCACGGATGCAAACGCGAAACTCGGTATGGAGGATTCTCCTACCTACGACGTGCAAATTTTATGGGGTATCGGCGGTTCGAATTGGTGTAAAAACATGGAGTACCACGGTTGTACTTTATCTCGCTTTGACGCGCACCAAGGCCTGTACAACGGTAAAGTTATTGATTCTACGGTTACCTTGATTTCTATCATTGGTATGGGGGAATTGATCGTTGAAAATACGGATATATTATGTGCCCGCGAGGCGCTAAGCGGTAACTCCGTTATCAATTTGCGCAACGACTACGGTTCTACGTGGAAAGGGGATATTTATATCAATAACGTAAGGGCAACGACTTGCTACGGCACGCAACCCACCTTTTCGTTGGTATACTATCAGTATAATAATCATAATTTCGGTTACAACTGTTACTTGCCTAACCTGCACGTTGAAAACTTTACCTTAGTCAATGCGGATAAGGTAACAAAGTTATACTTGTATGGAACAAGCGGTACGCAAAACACGTTGAACGCAAGGACGATGCATCTTGCCTATTTGTCAAACGGCGCAAAAAATTTGAACGTCATCAAGACGCCCGAAATTATCGAACTCGACGAGATTACCAAGTATGACTATATCATCAGCAACCGTGAGGTTGGGGAAAGTTTCAGCGAAGCGTACATGCCTGTAACCATAAGTGTAATTCATAAGAAGCCGGATAGCTCTATCACGGAAACCTATACGGTTGATTATGGCGAGCATTATACGATAGAGGCAAAAACGTACAGTGGATACGTGCCCTCTCAGGCTAGAGTGGAGGGTTGTTATGCGCAAGATCAAACGCGGGTAATCAACATTTATTACAGTGCTGTTTCCGCCGCTTGGAACGGAAGCAGTGAAAGCACTGTGTTATCGGGGGGTGGCACGCAGGCAAATCCCTACTTGATTAAAACTGGCGCAGACCTGAAATATATCGAAAAGAAAGTAGATGGCGGGACGACCTTTGACGGCGTATATTTTGCGCTTGCCAACAGCATAAATCTCAACGGTAAAAGCATTACCATCGGGTATTATAACGCTTGGAACGATTACGTGGCGTTTGGCGGGATTTTAGACGGTAAGGGCTATGCAATTACCAATCTAACAATTAATAATACTGCAACGACCAACAGCGTTTCGTCGGGCAGTGCGTTATTCGGTGCGGTTACAGGCAGTATAAGCAACCTGAACGTGTATGGCAAGGTAACCAGCAAAGCAAGCGTTACAGGCGGCATCGTAGGCTGTGTACAAATAAACGGAAGAATCAGCGGATGCAACAGCTACGTAACCGTGGAGGCGGCTTCAAACGTTGGCGGTATAGCGGCAATAACGGACGGAACGGTAAGCGGCTGCGCCAACTACGGCACGATAACGACGTCTAGCTGGAATACGGGCGGTATCGTAGGCTTGGCATCCGGTACGGGCACGGTGGAATACTGCGTGAACCACGCAAACGTAACGTCGGCGTCGGAGGTTGCGGGTATTGCAGGTACTTCGCAGCATTTGATAACCTATTGTATAAACTATGGTACAATTATTACCAACGGGGTTAAATCGGCGGGCATCGCTGCAAACGCAAGAGGCGAGGTTACGTATTGTACAAACTACGGAAAAGTTAACGGGCAAACGGTCGGCGGTATCGTTGGAACGGTAACGGCAGACGCAAATGGCGCGAAAGTCCAGCTTGTGGTTACGGATTGCCGTAACCATGGGGCGATTAGCGGCACGTGGAACACTGCGGGTATTGTTGCTTATGCGGAAGCGGCTACAAGCCCTGCGGGCGTAACCTATCAGGTAGATTTGTTGTACCTTGGAAGAAATATAAATTACGGTAGCATAAGCGGCGGTAACAGTACGCATATTGCGGGAATTTTATCCTCCACGACGGATACCCTGTCGGCGGAAGTATTTGCCTGCGATAACTACGGTACGATTACAGGCGTCAGCTGGGGCGGCGCAGGGCTTGTAGCCAATGCCGTGGCAAACACAAAGGTTTGGTGGTGCTCCAATTACGGCGCGGTAACAGGTAGTACGTCCAGCAACGGGCAGCTTGGCGGTATCGTAGGTAAATCCAACGGCTCTGAGGTTGCAAACTGTTACAATTACGGTGGGGTAACAGGCGGCAGCGGTGTCGGCGGTATAGCAGGGTCTAATACCGCAAACGTTACCAGTTGTACAAATAATGCTTACGTTATCGGTACGGGTAGCGGGGTCGGCGGCATTGTAGGCGCGCACGACGCAGGCGAAATTACAGGCTGTAAGGATAACGGATACGTAGGGAATCAGGTTCCATAATCATAAAAATAAACGTAAAAGAGAGCTATCTTAGGATAGCTCTCTTTTACGTTGTTAAATCCCAATCGATAGGGGTATGTCCGTGTTGAATTAAGTATGCGTTGGTTTTAGAGAAGTGTTTGCATCCAAAAAATCCGTTGTATGCAGATAGGGGCGAGGGATGCGCACACTCTAAAATTAAATGCTTAGAAGTATCGATTAACGCCTTTTTAGAACGGGCGTTCCCGCCCCAAAGTATAAATACGATATTCTCTTTTTGTTCGGATATGAGTTTGATTACGCTGTCCGTAAACCAAGCCCAACCGCATTTGGAGTGGGAGTTGGCTTGGTGTTCTCGAACGGAGAGAGAGGTATTCATTAAAAGTACGCCCTCTTTCGCCCATTTCGTTAAAGTGCCGTGCTTGGGGAGAGGACAGCCGATATCCGCTTGCAATTCCTTGAAGATATTTTCCAAGGACGGGGGCTTTTTCACGCCTTCCTTTACGGAAAAACAAAGCCCATGCGCCTGTCCTTCGCCATGGTAGGGGTCTTGTCCCAACAGCACGACTTTCAAATCGGCAAAAGGGGTGTAGCGAAAACAGTTGTACAGGTCGTACATGTCCGGATATACCGTGTAATTTTTGTATTCTTCTATTAGGAATTTGCGGATTTTTAAGTATCGCTCGTCTGCGAAAAGCGGGGCGAGCCGTTCGTTCCAGTCTCCTAAATCAATCATATTAAAGCTCCTTGAAAAGGATGGGTAACACCGCTTTGAGGTTGTCCAAAGCCTTGTTTTTGTTGATTAAAAACTGTTCGGTAGTGCTCCCGCTGCCGGCTAAATCGGAGATAGCCTTTACTGCGTATACGGGAAGCTGCGCCGCATGCGCCGCCTGTACGATTGCGCCGCCTTCCATGTCGCGGATATCCGCACCAAGTTCTCTCGTTAACAATACGTAATCGTCTGCGGAATCGTTGAAACGGTCGGCTGTGCCTAAGCGTTTTTTCTCAAAATCCGCAGTGAACGTGTCTAAAGGAAGGTAGGGTTCTTCGTATTCGTTGAGCGTTCCCATCTTCGTGCCGTTAAGCTGTACTAAGTCGAAATCAAACTGCGTTGCCGCCTCGATTTGATATACGCCGCAAAGGTTAACGCCCGCATTTAAGCCGCCTGCAACCCCGAAGTTTATGATTTTCTCCACGTCAAATTTGCTCACCAAAAGCTGTGTGCCGAGCGCTGCGTTTACCTTACCGACGCCGCATACGCAAAGGGCAATTTCCTTTCCGTACGCCTTGCCGATATGCACTTGTTTCCCGCTTATTGTCAGCGAACGGGAAATATTCATTTCGTCAAGTAAGATATCCGCTTCGCTTTGCATTGCAATTACTGCACCGATCATATTCTCTTTTTCTCCTATAACGCTTGAAATTTTTACAAAGGTGTGTTATAATGGTAAAAATTCATATTCCTCATTCCCGCCGCAAACGGAGAGGATATATCCCTCGTGGACAAGTAGTTGAATGCTTGCGGAAAAGGGCTCGCCCTTATAAAGCAATTTTCCGCCGATATAGGCAAAGTGCTTCAAATCGTGGGCTAGGCTAGACCCTAAGTACTTTACGGCACTTTCCTTCACGACCCAGTGTTTTAGAAATTCCTCGGGAGAGGTAATTTCAGCCTGTTCCTCGGGTGGAAAATTCAAAATCACCGTTTGGTAGTAAGGGTTGCGGGAAAGGGATTCCGCGTCCAAGCCCAAAGGTTTAGAGGAAAAGGCGATATACAGCCGTTCCTTGGTATGGGTAACGGAAAAATAAGGTCCGTTTTCAAGATAGGGCTTTCCGTGCTCGCTTCGTAAAATAACAGGGTCCTGTAAACCGTAGTAATTAGCGAGGATTTTTTTCACGGCCACCTCGGAATGCGGGTAGGCGGATTTTTCAGCGTAAAATATTTTTTCCATAATATACCATTATTATAACAGGAGAGAAAGAAAATGTCAAGAGCAGAACGGGCAAAAGAATATTTCTTGCAAGGTTACGCGTGCTCGCAAGCCGTAGCGCTTGCGTTTAGCGACCTTTTGGGGATAAGCGAAGAGGAAATTGCAAAACTGACCTTGCCTTTCGGCGGTGGTTTGGGTAGGCAGCGTTTGACTTGCGGCGCGGTAAGCGGTATGGCGTTCGTTATCGGGGGAGTGCTCGCCAAAGCCGAAAACGATAAGGAAAACAAAAAGCAGGTATATAAAGCAGTACAGGAAGTTTGCGCAAAATTCCAAGAACAAACGGGAAGTGTGATTTGCGCGGAGCTTTTAAGCAATATGAAATTGCCCGTGGAAATCGGGGGCGAAGCGGAAGCGCGCACGCAAGAATATTATCAAAAACGCTCGTGTGGGGACATGGTAGCCCTCGCCGTGCGGATTTTAGAAGAATATTTGAAATAAGTAAAAGTATTTTGGGTGAGATTTATGTTATTCGGTTTACTCTTAATAGAAGGACTAACCATGTGTTTTTTGCTATTGATTACGTTAGTAATAGGCATAGCAAATGGTCCGGAAAAAATGGTTGTGATGTATGAGAAAGATGTGCAAAATAGAGCCATTGAACTTGGTCTAACAACGAAAAAAAAGATTAGAAAAAGCTTGGTTATAAGTTTTCTTGTCCTCTATATACCTATATTGTTTTTTATTCCAATGATGGTATATTGGATAAACGGGGCGCGAGGATTTTTTAATATTTTCTGGCAAACGTCTATAATAGCATTGATTTCAAATTTATTTGATAGAATTTTTATAGATTGGTATTGGGTTGGTAAGACAAAGGCATGGGATATTCCTGGAACGGAAGATTTGAAACCCTACATACCCAAAAAAGTGCTTATCGGTAAATGGGTTGCGACAATTTTATTAACACCGCTAATGGCAAGCGTATCCGCGTTCATATTTATGTGGTTTTAAGCAAGGCTTTGCATTAAAAAAGGAACTTTATGGAGATAAAGTTCCTTTTTTCGGTTTATTTACTGCTTTTAGATACGTTGAAGTAATATTCCACGACGTCGCCGTCCTGCATGATATATTCTTTCCCTTCGGAGCGTACCTTGCCTTCCGCTTTTGCCGCGGCAATCGAGCCGAGGGTTACGAGGATTTCCCAATTCACAACGTCCGCGCGGATAAAGCCTTTTTCAAAGTCGGTGTGGATTTTGCCTGCCGCTTGAGGGGCTTTCGTGCCCTTAACAATCGTCCACGCACGCGTTTCCTTTTCGCCTGCCGTGAGATAGGAGATTAGCCCGAGAAGTGCATACGATTTTTTAATCAGTCTATCCAGTCCGCTTTCCCCAAGCCCAAATTCTTCCATAAAGATTGCTTTATCGTCAGGGTCCATTTGGGAAAGTTCTTCTTCCGTTTTCGCGCAAATGACTAGCACTTCCGCGCCTTCTTTTTGCGCAAACTCCTTTACCTTAACGACGTGGGGGAGGGAGTCCTCGTCCTTGCCCATATCGTCTTCTTTAATGTTAGCGGCGTAGATAACGGGCTTGCTCGTCAAGAGGAAACAGTTTTTCATAAACTCGTCTTCGCCGTCTGCAAAATCGAAGTTGCGGGCGGGTTTTTCGCTTTCGAGGTGAGCGTATAAGCGTTCAAGGAAAGCGTATTCCTCCGCGGCTTTTTTATCCGCGCCCCCGCGGGCTTGTACCTTAACCT
>JAZUQM010000147.1:0-3700 GCA_045605705.1 Candidatus Scatosoma sp. | reverse complement strand
CCACCAAAAACGACCTAATTCGAGCCACTCGAATTAGGTCGTTTTTATTCAACCCAAAAGGCTTGGTAGGTAATTGCCGTAGGCGTATGCAATCACGGCTTGCCGTGTATGCTATCGCCGTAATGCGTAGAGCTTTTTCGCCTTGATGACATACAATCAAAATTGATTACATTCCGCTACCGCAGATACCATATACCACATTTATAATTTTTTGCTTTTTTATTGCAATTTTTTTCGCTTTGTGCTATAATAAATATCAAATAGGAGTTATTTATATGACTAATCTGAATTTACAAAAAAGAACGGTTAAAAATATAGTGGTTAGACTCATTATTATAACCGTTTCTACCCTATTCCTACTTTTGCCAATTAGCATTGCATTGTTTTATAAGGGCTGTGAACATATACAAAACAACGGGGGAACTTTTCTTGAAAGACGATTAGCGTTATTACCTGTTACGCTTATCGTTTTAGCAATCGAAATTTTTTTATTGACTGTTTGGAGTTTGAGATATTTTACTTTCAAGAAAATAACTTTCCCCAATGAAGAAAGTAAAACAGTTTATTGCAAAAAAATTTCTTCGATTAAAATTTTTTCGACTATTGGACTGAAAATAAAAACCGAAAATAAAACACTTATATATATTTCAGCCAAAGAAAATGAATCACTTGATACATTCAAAAAGGAAATATTACATAAAACCCTTTCGCTAAAATGCTACCAAGACACAAACATTATAAAAAAAATAGATAAAAAATCAATTTAACCAAAATAAAGTAATACAAACGGTTCGATTTAGGTTGCTCTTACTCAACCACAAAACGGCACCCTACAAAGGGTGCCGTTTTGTGGTTGACAAAGGTGGTCGCTCGGTTCACTGCGTATCGGTGGTTCGCGCGACGAGCGCCCGCGGTACGCAGAAGAATTCCTTCCGTAATCTTGACGGCGCGAGGAAGCTTTGTTGCCACAGGCAACAATCTCCACCTCTGCCCCTTGCGGTGTCCTTTTTGTGGTGTATGGGGTGTTGCAGCGAACTCCGTATACGCAGTGCTGCTATACAAAAGTATTCATTTGCTTGACAAGGTAAAAAAAATATTATATAATGTGGTTATATTCAACAAAGGAGAACTGTTTCCCATGAATAAATTTGCGAAACTCGTAGGGTATTCAAAAGAAAAACAGACGACGGTGAAAACCGAAATCGTGTCGGGCGTCGTTACCTTCTTAGCGATGGCGTACATATTAACGCTAAATCCGCTTTTGATGCTCAACATGTTTAACAGCGGCGAATACGCGCATTTGTATTCCTCGGTATTCGTAGCTACTGCTTTGGGTGGATTTTTAGGCACGCTTTTAATGGCGATTTATGCGAAATTACCCTTGGCGCAAGCGCCTGGTCTTGGCTTGAACTCCATGGTCGGCGGACTTTTGGGGGGTAGCCTTATCGGGTTCTCGCTGTCGTTTGGCAGCTCCATGCTCCTTGTGTTGATCTCGGGCATTTTGTTCTTGCTTTTGAGCATCATTAGAATCCACGGCATTTCCATTAGAGAAATCATGTATAAAGCCATTCCTGAATCGGTTAGACGAGCAATTTCCGTCGGTATCGGCTTATTCATTGCTATTATCGGTCTTGCAAATGCAGGTATTGTAACGGTAGGGGACGGCACGGTTATCGGTATGGTCAAATTCTCTTCTTGGGATATGGCTGTCGTAGGCCCTGCGCTTGTGTGCCTGTTTGGGTTCTTCGTCATTGCGATTCTTTCCCATTTCAATATCAAAGGCGCGGTGATTATCGGTATCGTAGCTGCTACTCTATTTGGGATGGTCCCCGGCATTGGCGTTACCTCGTGGTCGGGTCAGTCTTGGAAGTTTTGGGAACATTTTAAGGGATTCTTCTCCTTTAACACGGCAGAGGGCGGGACGTTCCTTGCTGCATTGACCGAGGGCTTTAAGCTTGAGGCAGGTGTGCCTATAATGTCCCTCGTTATGGTCGTTCTTACCTTCTGCATGGTCGACATGTTCGATACCATGGGTACGTGCGTAGGCTGCTGCTCGGCAGCGGGGCTTATGACCGAGGACGGCGTGCCTGTAAATTATAACAAAATCATGGTGGCTGACTCCGTAGCGACTGCTTGCGGTGCACTTCTCGGTACTTCTACCGTAACGACGTTCGTAGAATCGGGTGCGGGCATTTCCGCGGGCGGTAAAACGGGTCTTACGGCGTTTACTACGTCCATTTTGTTCCTGCTTTCCATTTTCTTCTTGCCCTTGTTTGCGTCTATCCCCGGGGCGGCGGCGTCTTCGGCACTCATTTGGGTAGGCTGTTTGATGCTCAAAGGGGTTAAGGACGTGAAAGTGGACGAAGTAAAAGATTTCGTGCCTTCCTTCTTGACCATTGCTATGATGCCCTTCGGTTATTCGATTACGACGGGTATCGGTCTTGGTATCCTTTCCTACGTGCTTATCGATATCTGCGGATATTTGGTGAACTTGATTAAGTACGCTTGCAGCAAAAAGGAAGACAAAGTAAAACCCGTTTGGGATTTACACCCCGTTCTGCTTATTATTGCGGCGCTGTTTATCTTGTACTTCTTCATGCCCGTATCTTTCTAAAAGCAATACATAAACAAAAAACGCAGGGAAACCCCTGCGTTTTCTTTTGTGTCCGCGATTAATCGCTGAATTTTTCTCTTGCGTGGTAGTGCGTATGCAAAAGCTCGTGCGCCTTGTGAGAGTTGGGCTCGCCCAAGTAGTCCTCGTACAACTTAATGATTTGAGGGTTCTTGTGGGAAACGCGGAGGGCTTTGGATTCGTCCTCTTGATAGAGGGCAGCCGCGCGTTTTGCCTTGAAGGTATCCAAAATACCCGCGTCCTCGTTGGGAAGGAAACAAGGCTTTACATAGGGCTGACCGCCGCCTGCGATACAACCGCCGGGGCAACCCATGATCTCGATGAAGAGGTATTCACTCTTGCCCTCGCGGATTTGGTCGAGCAATACTTTCGCATTCTTCATGCCATGTGCAACCGCCACTTTAATCTCTTTGCCGCCGATATTGAACGCTGCTTCTTTGATGCCGTCGAAGCCACGTACCTGCTTAAGCTCGGGGGAGGCAAGCTCTTCGCCCGTGAGCTTGAACGCCGCGGTACGGAGCGCCGCTTCCATAACACCACCCGTCGTACCGAAGATAACGCCTGCGCCCGTGTAATCGCCGACCACGTCGTTGTCAAACTGCGCGTCGGGGAGCTTCACGAAGTTGATACCCGAACGCTTGATAAGCTTTGCAAGTTCACGCGTGGTGAGTACCGCGTCCACGTCTTGAAGACCGTTTACCGAAAGCTCGGGTCTTGCCTTTTCCGCTTTTTTAGCGGTGCAGGGCATAATCGAAACGACGAACATGTCCTTGGGGTCGATGCCGTTCTTTTCACAATAGTAGCTCTTCAAAATCGCACCGAACATTTCGTGGGGGGATTTACAAGAGGAGAGGTGGGGGAGCAAATCGCCGTAGTTATATTCCGCGTAATTGACCCAACCGGGGGAGCAGGAAGTAATCATAGGAAGGACGCCGCCGTTTTGGATTCTATCCAAAAGCTCGGTTGCTTCTTCCATAATGGTAAGGTCAGCCGCAAAGTTGGTGTCAAAAACCTTCTTAAAGCCAAGACGCCTAAGAGAGGCAACCATTTTACCCGTTACAAGCGAAC
>JAZUQM010000146.1:0-7030 GCA_045605705.1 Candidatus Scatosoma sp. | reverse complement strand
TTTTTTTATAATTTCCTTTGCGTTTTCTTCGGCGGTCTTGTTATCCACCTGCACGATATAGTCAGCTACGCTTTCATACGTAGACGCACGCTTGTTTACTAAAGCCTCCAAATCCCCCGTTTTCAAAAGAGGTCTGCTTGTATCCCCTGACAACCGTTCTTTTAAGGTAGAAAGCTCCGCGCGCAAATACACGATTTTGCCCATTTTCTTTAAGAGGGCTACGTTCTCTTGGCGCAATACCAAGCCCCCGCCTGTGGCGATAATCAAGCCGTCTTTTTTTGACAACTCTTGAACCGTTTGTGTTTCCAAATCGCGGAAATACGCCTCGCCGTGCTTTGCGAATATCTCGCTAATCGAGCCGTGTTTCTCCTCAATGAGCGTATCCGTATCGACGAACGGCTTCCCCGTTAAAAGGGAAAGGGCTTTGCCTACCGTGCTTTTGCCCGAACCCATCATGCCGCACAAAACGAGATTCATTTCTTTAAGCCCACCATAGCCGCGATATAGCTGTTTGCACCAAAGCCGCAAACGACCCCTTGGCACACCTGAGAAAGTACGCTGTTATGACGGAACGCCTCGCGCGCGTGCACGTTGGACATATGCACCTCGGCAACGGGAATATCGATTGCCGCAATCGCGTCGCGGAGGGCGTAGCTATAATGGATAAACGCACCCGCGTTAAGCAAAATCCCTTGGCAGGTTTTATTCAAATACGCCTCGTGAAGCTTGTTGACAAGCTCCCCCTCGATATTGCTTTGAAAAAACTCTACCTCGTCGCCGTTGTTTTTTGCAAACGCCGCGATTTTTTCGTTGATTTCGTCCAAGGTTTCTACGCCGTAAACGCTCTTTTCACGCTTACCCGTTAAATTCAAATTGACTCCATTGATGACTAAAAATTTCATACCTTTGTACCTCTTATATATTTTTCGTACAGCTCTTCCGCCTCTTTATCCAAAGGAATTTTATCCGTATACAAACAATCGGCAAAATACGCCTGATAAAAAAGCATTGCCTCGCCGTTGAGCGTTTTTAGCCCTGCATGTTTTGCGATTTCCAAAAATGCGGACTGTTTGGGTTCGTAAATCAAATCCACCGCCCACGTTGCGCCGCTAAAAGCTTTTTCCGTTACAGGAGAACACCCGACCGTATCATGCATGCCCACCCCCGTACAATTGACGAGGATATCGTAGCCTCCCTCTTCGGGATTTTGCGCCGCTTGCACACCAAGCTCGCCGCATAGCTCGTCGAGTTTTTCCTTTCGACGTTGATAAACGAATACCTGCGCCCCTGCATTTTTCAGCGCCGCCGCCGAGCTCCTGCCCGAACCGCCGCCGCCGAGCACGAGGACTTTTTTATCCTTTACCTCAAGCCCCGCCAAACGTAGCATAAGCAAAAAGCCCGCCCCATCGGTGTTATAGCCAACCCGCGTTTGAGAAACCACGGTGTTTACCGAACCGAACGCAAAGGCGTCGCCAACGATTTCGTTTAAGTAGCCCATAACGTCCCGCTTATAGGGAATGGTAACGTTAAAGCCGTCGAAATCCCCAAGCAGCTTTCGCATAACGCCGTCAAACCCGTCTTGCACGACGGAAATTTTTTCGTAATCGCACTCTATCCCCCATTCGTTTAAGATGAAGGTATGGATTTGTTGGCTTAGGGATTTGGAAACATCCTTTCCCACCAACCCTAAGCGTATTTTTTTATCTTTCATTAAATACCTGCCCCCTATCAATAGAGCGAAACACCTAATTTATCGAAGAAATCAGGAAACGAGATTGCGCAACATTCAGGGTCTTTGATATACCCGCCCCTTTCGCTTGCAATCAAGCCTACTGCGCCCGTCATGGCAATACGGTGGTCGAGATAACTATCTATATTCCCGCCCACAAGCTTTTTCTTACCGCGAATGATAAAGCCGTCGGGAAGCGCCTCGCAATCCCCGCCAAGATTGTTGATTAGTTCCGCCGTTGTGCGGATTCTATCGCTTTCCTTTACCTTAAGCTCTTTCGCGCCCGTAATACGGCTTTCCCCATCCGCAAACGCGCAAAGCAAGGCAACAAGGGGCAGCTCGTCTATCATGGAAGGCACAAGCTCCGCCGTTAACGTAATCCCTTGCATATTTGATTTTTCAACGAGCACGTCCGCCGTTTTTTCTCCGCCCGATATCCGCTCGTTTAAGAGAGTGTACTTTACCCCCAACCTATCGAACGCCGTTAAAATGCCCGTCCTCGTCGGGTTGATACCCACATTTTTACAAAGGGTCTTCCCCTTTAATGCGCCAAGCGCCATAAAGTACGCCGCCGAAGAAATATCGGCGGGCACGCAGACGTTTACGGCGTGAAGAGTGCTCTTTTTTACCGTTACCGCCCTACCGTTTTCTTGGATATCCGCACCCATGGCATACAGCATCCGTTCGGTATGGTCGCGAGATTTCACAGGCTCGATAACGGTTGTTTCACCGCTAGCGGAAATACCTGCAAGCAGTACTGCGCTTTTGACCTGCGCAGAGGCAACGCTAATCTCCACCCTCGCCCCCGTCAGGGGCTTAGGGGATACAAATACGGGCGCATGCCCGTCCGTAGTCTTGATATCCGCACCCAGTAAGGACAACGGTTCCGCCACTCTCCCCATGGGTCTAGAGGATAAAGACTCGTCCCCGTAAAGCATGGCGTCGATTTCTTTACCCGCAACGTACCCCGTCAAAAGACGAATGGTCGTGCCCGAGTTTCCACAATTGAGCTCCGTGCCCCGACGGAAACGGGGCGTACCCTCTACGCGCAGAGTCGTACCGTCCACGTCGATTTTTGCGCCGAGTGCGCGCATGCACCGACAGGTGGATACACAATCCTCACCCATAAGCGCATTGGTAATAACCGCCTCGCCCTCCGCGCCCGCGTTGAGCATAATCGCGCGGTGCGTAACCGATTTGTCGCCAGGGAGATCAAACTCCCCCTCAAAATATTCTCTCGACTGTATTTGTTGCATACCTGCTTACTTCCTTTAGGAGTTTACCACCCTTTTAAGCGCAGCTTTATACTCCGCAAAAGGCAAAGAGAAAACCGTCCATTCGTTTTTGGCTTTCGCCACGGACATGGTAATTGTATTATCGTCCGCATTTTTTTTGTCTGCTTTGGCTTTTTCCGCATCCCGCTCGATCGTCGAAAAATCCACCCCTTGAGAAATCGCCTTTTCTACGATGGAAAGCAACCGTTTCCCGTACGTCTTTTCGCAAATACCTGCCTCGATTGCCATGCGCGTTTCCAAAAGCATACCGTATAAAACGCTTTCGCCGTGGGAAAGCCCGCTAGAAAGTTCGATAGCGTGTCCCGTCGTGTGCCCGACGTTAAGACTCTTTCTTTCCCCTGATTCTTTCTCGTCCGCTTCAACTACCCTCGCTTTATGTGCCACGCAAGCGGTAATCAGCGTTTGAAGAAAAGTTAACTCGGTTATCCTTTCAATATTGTTTTCAAGTAAATCGAAAATTTCTCCGCTGAGCGCAGCATACTTCACGATTTCCCCAAGCCCACATCTAATTTCTCTTTCGGGCAGAGTTTGCAAGAAGGTGGGGTCGATAAGCACCTCTTGCGGCTGATAAAACGCCCCGACGATATTTTTTACACCGCCAAGATCCACCGCCGTTTTCCCCCCGACACTGCTATCCACCTGTGCCAAAAGGGTGGTGGGAATTTGCACACAGGAAATCCCGCGCATATACAGAGCCGCTGAAAGCCCGCCGATGTCCCCGACGACGCCCCCGCCAACCGCGAACAGTCTTGATGTTCGATGCAGTCCTGCCCCTGCCATTTTTTCTAAAATGGCGTTAAGAGAGGAAAAATTTTTATTTTCTTCCCCCGCAGGAAGCACAAAAATCTCCGTGCCTGCAAAATATTTTTCAAACCATTCGGCGTAAAGCTTTTTTACGTTAGAATCGGTTACTACAAAGTTCTTTTGCCCCTGCATTAGCGCAGGTAAGCGATTTTCGATAACCTCGTTCCCGATATAAATTTTACCTTGCATAGAAGGTGTTTTTACGTTGATTATTTGCATAAATTTTTATACCGCTGTTGCACCTGCTCCATGGTGTCCCCGCCAAGGCGAGCCGCCACCGCGTTTGCAAGCGTTTCCGCAACCACGCTTTCGGCAATCACCTCTAAGGCAAAGATGGCGCAAACGTCGCTGCGCTCGGACGCCGCCACCGCCTTTTCTTTTGTGGAAAAGTCAACCGTTTGCAGCCCTTTCATGAGGGTAGGAATGGGTTTCATTGCCGCGCGAAGAATAAGCTCTTCGCCGTTGGACATACCGCCTTCCAAACCGCCCGCACGGTTGGTTTCTCGGTAGAACCCCCGCGCTTCATCGTAGAAAATCTCATCGTGAATTTCTTTCCCGCTCTTTCTCGCAACCTCAAAGCCTGCGCCGATTTCTACCCCTTTAATTGCCTGAATACTCATAAGCGCGCCTGCAAGCTGCGCGTCTAATTTCGCGGCGTACGTCATCACGCTGCCAAAGCCGCTCTTTACTCCCTTTACACGGATTTCCACAGCTCCGCCTGCGGTATCCCCGTTCTTTTTGAGGGTAGCGATTTTGTCCATTGCAAGGCGTTCCGCCTCGGCATCCAGCATACCCGTTGGGGTAGTTTTAGCGCGGGCAAGCTCGTTGAACGCATACTTGCCCCCGTCCTTGATACCGCAAATCTCACAAACGTACCCGCTGATTTCCACGCCTAATGCCAAAAGGTATTGTCTATACACCTCGCCTGCTGCCACGCGGATAGCCGTTTCACGGGCGGAGGCGCGCTCTAAGATATTTCTCGCATCCTCTTGCCCGTACTTTAACATACCCGTCAAATCAGCGTGCCCAGGACGCACCTTAGTAAGTTTCTTTGCCTCCATAGCAGGCAAAGAACACTCTCCTGCAGACATGCTCTCTTCCCAGTTCGCATAGTCTTTATTATAAATACAAAGGGTAACGGGACTACCTAAGGTTTCGCCGTTTCTAACACCCGTCAAAATCTCTACGCGGTCGCGCTCGATTTTTTGACGCGCTCCGCGCCCATAGCCGCTTTGTCTAAGGGACAACGCCTCGTTGATTTTTTCGATATCCAACTTTAAGTGCGCAGGCAAGCCCTCGATAATTGCAACCAAAGCTTTACCGTGCGATTCTCCCGCTGTCGTTAATTTCATATATTACTCCCTCGTCGTAAAGATAAATTCGCCAGCAATAACGTCTACCGTTACGCGCTGTCCGCTGCGGATTTTTCCAAGCAAAATTTCTTCCGCGATTTTATCCTCGATTCGACGCTGTACCACTCGTTTTAAGGGTCTTGCGCCGTATTGAGGGTCATAGCCCTCTTTGACAAGCGCCCCAAGCGCCCTTTGCGTAACCGTGAGCACGATACCGCGCTGTTCAAGTAACCGTTTGGAAAGCCCCTCAACAATTTTTTGTGCTATCCTTGCACAGTCCGCTTCGGAAAGGCGGTGAAATACGATAACGTCGTCCATTCTATTCAAAAATTCGGGACGGAACTTTTCCTTAAGCGCTTTCGTGATATTTTCTCGCATGGCGTCGTACTGTTTTTCGCCGACCTCCTCACCGCTGCGATTTTCACTGCCGAAGCCGTACACACCCGTCTTCTCGCTCTCCGCAATCGCCGCGCCTACGTTGGACGTCAAGATGATGACGGCATTCTTAAAGCTGACCGTCCTGCCCTTGCTATCCGTCAAGCGCCCGTCGTCTAGAATTTGCAAAAGCAAGTTAAAAACATCGGGATGCGCCTTTTCAATTTCGTCGAACAGGATAACGGAATAGGGCTTAGTACGCACCTTTTCCGTAAGCTGACCCGTTTGTAAATCCTCGTACCCCACGTACCCCGGAGGCGCCCCTATAAGCTTGGATATGGATTGCTTTTCCATATATTCGCTCATATCCAAGCGAATCATTTGCTCCTCAGAGCCGAACATTGCTTCCGCAAGCGCCTTACAAAGGTCGGTTTTACCCACACCCGTAGGACCTACGAAAATAAATGAGCCTATCGGCTTGGACGGGTCTTTCACGCCTGCGCGCGCTCGTCTTATGGCTTTCGCCACCGAGCTAACCGCCTCGTTTTGACCGATAATCCGTCTATGCAAATCCTCTTCGAGCCGCATGAGTTTTTCGCCCTCCGCCTGCGTGATACTCAAAAGCGGAATACGCATTCTCGCGCTAACGATAGAGGCTACGTGTTCTCTACCGATACCGTAGCGGCCATCGGGTAAGCGCTTAGGAGCTTGCGCCTGCTCCAAAGCCCGCTTTTTATCCTCGGCGTACATTCTATTTTTGCGAGCCTCCGCCGCCAAAGCGTGCTTGCCCGCCTGCAAATGAACCTGTTCTTCTTCCGTGAAAATTTGGATTTCCTTTTCCGCTTCTTTAAGTTCAAAGCTTCCACCTTCTTCCACAATACGGACCTTCGCCGCCGCCTCATCCACAAGGTCGATGGCTTTATCGGGCAAAAACCTGTCCGTGATATAGCGGGAAGAAAGCTGCACCGCCGCCTCGATTGCCTCGTCCGTAATGACGATACCGTGATGTTCTTCGTACTTACCGCGAAGCCCGCGGATGATTTCTATCGTATCCTTTTCGGACGGTTCTTCTACGTATACGGGGGTAAAACGCCGTTCTAACGCGCTATCCTTTTCGATATATTTGCGATATTCCTCAATCGTTGTGGCGCCAATCACCTGCAAATCCCCGCGCGCAAGCATAGGTTTTAAGATATTTGCCGCGTCCATGCTCCCCTCGGAAGAGCCGCCTGCCCCTACAAGGGTATGAATCTCGTCAATAAAAAGCACGATATCCCCGTCCTTTAAGACAGTGTCCAAAAGGTTTTTAAGCTTCTCCTCGAAGTCCCCGCGATACCGTGTACCTGCCAGCATGCCAGGCAAATCCACCGAGAATACGCGCTTGTTATAAAGCTGTTCGGGAACTTGCCCCTTTACGATAAGCTGTGAAAGCCCCTCGACGATTGCGCTTTTCCCCACCCCCGGCTCGCCTACGA